>JAWVFR010000057.1:0-3126 GCA_033855845.1 Solirubrobacteraceae bacterium | reverse complement strand
TCGAGGTGACCGGTCAGCTCGACCGGGGCGAGTTCGGCATGACCTTCAACCAGGCCCTGGGCAGCGGGAACGTCCTGGTCTCGGACCGGGTCAAGCTCCGCATCGACATCTCGGCGGTCAAGCAGTCGGCCTAGTCGGCCTACGCGATCAGCCCGCGCCGCAGCGCCTCCGCCACCGCTGCGGCGCGGTCGCGCGATCCCAACTTCTCGTACACGTGCTGGAAGTGGGTCTTGACCGTGCCCGGGCTCACGAACAGGATGTCGGCGATCTCCCGGGTGGACCGGCCCTCGGCGCCCAGTTGCAGCACCTCCACCTCCCGCGGGGTCAGCGGGCACTTCAAGGGGTCGCCGTTGACGTCCACAGTGTCGGCGACGGGGGTTAGACAGCGGCGCGCCGCCATCAGGTGCTGGCCGGGCGCGAAGTCGCGGGATGCGCGGAACTCGACCGGGACGCGGGAGCCGTCGAGCCGCTGCATCTCCCCCAGACCCTCCAGCGTCCCGGCCCGCTCGAACTCCTCCCAGCGGCGCCTCACCCCGCCCAGATGCTCCGGCGGGCTGAAGTCGTCCATCCGCCGTTGGAGGATCTCGGCGACCGAGCAGCCGAGCAGCCGCGCCGCGGCGTGATTGGCGAGGAGATGCCGCCGCTCGTCGTCGATGAGGAAGAGCGCGTCGAGCGCGGTTCGGAACACGATCCCCATCTGGGCGTGGACGCGCACACCGGCGTATCCGGACGCCGTCTTCGTACTGCTCTCGGCCATTTGCGGCGGCGAGTGTATGCGCGCCGAGGGCCGTTTTTGCCGGGTGTCAGGCGAAATCCGCCGATCGGCGGATGCCCGGCGAAGTCGAGGAATTGGATGTCAGGGAGGCCAGCCGACCTCGCCCGCGAGGCGCCGCGCCCGGTCGGTCCCGGCGGCGATCAGGACCCCGCCGACGGCCGCCGCTCCGGCGGCGACCCAGAAGGCGCCCGGGTAGCCCGCGCCGGAGGCGACCGCCCCCGCCACGAGTGCGCCCGCGCCCATGCCGATGTCGAAGAACGCGGTGAAGGTCCCCAGGGCGGCGCCCCGCCTGGCATCCCCCGCCTGGTTGACCACCATCAGCGCCAGCGAGGGGAACAGGACGGAGAACCCGAAGCCCATGACCACTGCCCCGGCGAGCGCGACCGGGAGCGTGTGGGCCAGCGCGATCGTCGCCAGCCCGCACGCTTCGCACAGCGCCGCGCCGGCCGCGGTCGGCCGCGCTCCGACGGCGTCGGGCAGCCGGCCGGCGAAGATGCGCGTGCCCACCACCGCGGCGCCGAAGGCGGTGAACACCGCGGCCCCGTGGCCGATGCCGCGGTCCTGCAGGTGCAGCACGATGAAGCCGGCGAAGGCGGCCTGCCCCATCGCGGCCAGCGACAGCGAGATGCCGGGCCGCAGCGCCTCGCGCGCCACCAGCGGGCCGGGCGCCTCGGGCCGGGGCGGTGCAGGGGACTCCGGTAGGGCGCGGGCCACCAGCGCGCCGGCCAGCGGAGCCGCGGCCGCGAGTGCCCACACCGCGTCGTAGCCGGCGGCGTCCAGCAGCACCTGCCCGAGGAGCGGCCCCGCGGTCAGCGCCCCCCAGATCGACAGCCCGAACAGCCCGATGGCGCGCCCGCGCGTCGCCTCGGGCGCCAGGTCCACGGTCCACGCCGCGCCCGCGGTGAACACCAGCCCCTCGCCCGCGCCCAGGACCAGCCGCGCGAAGACCAGGCCGGGGACCCCAAGGGGCACCAGGTACAGCAGGCCCGCCAGGCTGGAGAGCAGCGCGCCGAGGACCACGACGCGCCGCCGGCCGCGCGCGTCGGCGAGGCGTCCCCCCAGGGGCCGGCACACGACCGCGGTGAACGCAAACGATCCGGTGACCAGTCCGACCGCGAGGTCGGTGGACCCGATCGGGCCCTTCACGTACGGGGGCAGGACCGGCAGCACGCAACCCAGCCCGAGGAAGGTGAGCAGGCAGGCCGCGAACACCCCCGCGAACGCGGTGGCGGCGGGTCGGGCGGCGGCCGCGGCCGCGGCGCGCGCCCGGATGGTGTCGGTCCTGGCCTCCATGCGCGGGCGCCCGAGGGTAACCGCTCCCCGCGGGCGCGCTAGACTGCCGCTCTTGCGCCCGGGCGGGCGTTTTTTGTGCCTGCCTGGCGCGATCCACCATCGACCCGGGGAAGCCATGGCCCGCGGAGACGTGCGTATCGCCATCACCCTCGCCTGCGAGGAGTGCCGGCGGCGCAACTACCAGACCAACAAGTCCAAGCGCAACGATCCGGAGCGCATCGAGCTGCGCAAGTACTGCCGCTGGTGCCGGCGTCACACGCCGCACAAGGAGACGCGCTGATCTCCGATGGCGCGCGACCGCAAGCGAGCCAAGCAGCGTCAGCGACGCCGGGCCGAGCAGCAGCAGCCTCAGGAGCCGCCGCGGCCCGAGCCCGACGAGATCGTCCATGACGCGCGCGAGGATGACCCCAACGCCGCTCCCGACCCCCTCGCGCACGCGTCGGCGGACGCCGACATCGCGCGCATGGCCGAAGCCTCGGCCCAGGAGCCAGGTGCGCCCGAGGGGCCGCTGGAGCCCGACGAGTACCCCCAGCCGGACGAGCTCGAGGGCGCCGACGTGCTCGGCACCCGCGACGAGGCTCCGGTCCGGGGCTCGCGGAGCGCCGCCCCCGAGCCCCGCCGGGACGGCACGCGCCTCGGTAACTTCCTTCGCGCCTGCGTCGCCGAGCTGCGCCGCGTACAGTGGCCGGACCGCCGGCAGGTCGGGCAGGCCACCGGCGTCGTCCTGGGCTTCGTCGTCATCGCCGGCGGCTACCTGGGCCTGCTGGACGCCGTGTTCTCCCGGCTCGTAAACGCCATCCTCTAGAAAGACTGAGAAAGCATGTTCCGCTGGTACGTCGTCAACACCTACTCGGGTCACGAGAACAAGGTCAAGCACAACCTCGAGCACCGCGTGGTCTCGCTGGGGCAGCAGCGCGCCGTGCGCCAGGTGGTCGTCCCCACCGAGCAGGTCTCGGAGATGAAGGACAACCAGAAGGTGACCGTCGAGAAGCGCACGATGCCCGGCTACGTGCTGGTCAACATGGACCTCAACGAGGACTCCTGGTCGCTGGTCAAGG
>JAWVFR010000056.1:0-8670 GCA_033855845.1 Solirubrobacteraceae bacterium | reverse complement strand
CGAGGGCCTCCATCGCTTCGTCGAGGATCTCGCGGGCCAGCTTGTCCTCCTGCTTGAGCGCGCGGGCCCAGATCCCGCTCGTCAGGCGGTCGCGGCCCCGCTCCTCCATGATCTTGAAGAGCTTCGTGTGCCGGCCCTCGCCGGCGAGCTTGCGGGCCCGCGCCTCCATGCCCGCGCGGCCGGCGTAGGCCTCCATGCAGCCGCGGCGCCCGCACGGGCAGCGCCGGCCGCCGATCTTCACGACCACGTGGCCGATCTCCGCCGCCGCGCCCCGGCCGGTCCACGGCTTCCCGTCCAGGATCAGGCCGCCGCCCACGCCGGTGCCCCACCACACGCCGAGCACCGTCCGGAACGGCCGCCCCGCGCCCAGCTCGAACTCGCCGCGCACGGCGACGTCCACGTCGTTGCCCAGCGCCACCGGAACGCCGCCGAGCGTCCGCGAGAGCTCCGGCCCGAGCGGGAAGGACCCCTCCCACCCGGGAAGATTGCGGGCCTGGGCCACGACCCCCGTGTCCGAATAGACCTCGCCGGGAGAGCCGACGCCGACGCCGACGAGACCCCCGCCGCGGGCGGTAGAGGCCCGTCCGGAAGAAGCCGCCCCCTCCGGACCCACCCCCTCAATGCCCGCTGTCAACGCCGCCTCGCGCACCGCCCCGGCAATGGCGGCGACGACCGCAACAGGCCCACCCGACTGCGGAGTCTCCACCCGAGCCTCCCCGCGCACCCGATTGCGCCCGTCCACCACCACGGCCTGGATCTTCGTGCCGCCGAGGTCGACCCCGGCGCGCGCCTGGAACCGCGCGGCCACTACTTCGTGAGCTTCTCGATCAGGTCGAGGTACTGCATCAGCGATCGCACGGCGAGGAACTCACCGCGCACCCGCTCCTGCGCCGCCTCGCCCATCGCATGCGCCCGGGCCGGGTCCTGCAGGAGCCCGGTCACGGCAGCCCCGTAGGCCGACAGGTCTGAGGCATCGTCGAGCAGAACCCCCGACACCCCGTCCTCGATCTGGTCCTGGATCCCGCCGATGCGGGTGGCCACCACGGGCCGCGCCTTCCACATCCCCTCGGCGACGGTCAGCCCGAAGCCCTCGGCGATCGACTTCTGCACCACCACGTCCGCGCGGCGCTGCAAAGCGTTGATGATCGCGGCGTTCTCCTCCAGGTCGTCCATCGGCACCGCGACCAGGTGGAGGCGCTCCTGCGCCGCAGCCGGCAGGCCCTCGTACAGCGCGACGGCCTCGTCGAGCACCTCCTTGCCCTCGGGGTCGTCGGCCACGGCCGCCACGTCGGGGCCCGCGTACACGAGGTGTGCGTCCGTATTCGGCAGGACGTGGTCCACAAAGCCCTGGATGACCCCGATCGGGTCCTTCAGGCGGTCCCAGCGCGAGACCTGCAGGACGACCGGGTCCTCGGGGCGCAGGGGCCGCCCCTCCCAGACCGTCGCCTTGCGCACGACCTGCTCTGGGGTGCCGTCCTCGCGCAGGAACGTCGGCGAAGCGCCGGACCCGGAGCCCTCCTGCAGCCCGGCCGCCTCCAGGATCGCCCCCACGGTCTCGGGCGTCAGCTCCTGGTTCTTGGCCGAGAACGCGTCGATGACCGGCGCGATCAGCTGGATCTTGTCGTCGTCCAGGCCCTCCCACACGAACGCCTTGCGCGAGAACACGTAGGCGTCCGCGGGCTCCACCTTCGGCCGCAGGAAGCTCCAGGCGCGCCGCGACAGCTCGCTCGGCGTGTCGATGCCCACGTGGCAGCGCCAGATGACGGTCGCGCCCTTCTCCTTCAGCGGCGCGATCAGCCCGGCCGGCTGCGGGTCGTGGACGATCACCACGTCGTCAGGGGAGACCATGTCGACGAACTCCGCGATGTTGGGCGCGAGCGCCTCGGCGTAGATCGCCTCCTCGGCCTCGCCCAGCTCGCCGCCGTCTCCGGGCGCCGAGTGCAGGTTGTTGTGGATGCGCTTGGTCAGCGCGAAGAACGGGTCGGTGCCGGAGATGACCTCCCAGCGGCACTTCACGCCCGCGCCGTGCGCGTAGGCCAGCAGCGAGACCAGCATCTCCGCGACGCCCCCGCCGCGTGAGGTCGAATTGACGTTCCAGACGACGCGTCCGTCCAGCAGCTCTCGACTGCGCTCGACCGCCTCCCGGAAGTTGGCGTAGTGCTCGGGGTCCATGACGGACTCGAAGCGCTCGAAGGGCAACGTCCCGATGTTGACACTCTCTATGGCTGACATCTGGCGACCCTAACCCATCCCCAGGGGTGCGCACGCGGTGTAGTGTCGGCGCCCAAGGGGCAGGAGAGATCGCCAGAGGGGGAGCATGAGCACGCAGACGACTGACCGCCAGGCCTTGGAGCAGCTGTCGATCAACACGATCCGCACGCTGTCGATGGACGCCGTCCAGAAGGCGAACTCCGGACATCCCGGGACGCCGATGGCCCTGGCCCCGGTGGCCTACACGCTCTACGCGCGCTGCATGCGCCACAACCCCGGCAACGCCGGATGGCCGGACCGCGACCGCTTCGTGCTGTCGGCCGGCCACGCCTCGATGCTCCTCTACTCGATCCTGTACCTGAGCGGGTACGGGCTCACCCTCGACGACCTCAAGAACTTCCGCCAGCTCGGCTCCCCCACCGCGGGGCATCCCGAGTACGGCCACGCCGCCGGGATCGAGACCACCACCGGGCCGCTGGGACAGGGGATCTCCACCGCCGTCGGCATGGCGCTGGCCGAGCGCATGCTGGCCGCGCGCTTCAACCGCGAGGGTCACGAGGTCGTGGACCACTGGACCTACACGATCGCCTCCGACGGCGACATGCAGGAGGGCGTCCAGGCCGAGGCCGCGTCGCTGGCCGGGCACCTCGGCCTCGCCCGCCTGATCGCCTTCTGGGACGACAACCACATCTCCATCGAGGGCGACACCGCGCTGTCCTTCGACGAGGACGTGGCCAAGCGCTACGAGGCCTACGGCTGGCACGTGCAGAACCTGGGCGAGGACGTCGAGCCCGACCGCATCGAGGCCGCCGTCAACGAGGCCAAGGGCGTGGGGGGCCGTCCTTCGCTGATCGTGATCCGCACCCACATCGCCCCGGGCGCTCCCAACAAGCAGGACACGGCGAGCGCCCACGGATCCCCGCTGGGCGAGGAGGAGATCCGCCTCACCAAGGAGGCCTACGGCTGGCCGCCCGACAAGGAGTTCTACGTCCCCGACGAGGTGCTTGAGCACTTCCGCGAGGTCCAGGAGCGCGGCGCGCAGTCCGAGCGCGAGTGGGACGAGCGCATGGACGGCTACAAGGCCGACGACCCCGACGCCCACGCCGAGCTGACGCGCATCTTCGAGCGCCGCCTGCCCGAGGGCTGGGACGCCGACGTGCCGAAGTTCCACGTGGACACCGGCATGGTGGCCACCCGAAAGTCCTCCCACGAGGTGCTCCAGTGGGCGGCGAAGCAGGTGCCCGAGCTCGTGGGCGGGTCGGCCGACCTCGCGCCCTCCACGCTCACGCTGATCGACGGCGCCGAGAGCGTGCAGAAGGGCGCCTACGGCGGGCGCAACCTGCACTTCGGCATCCGCGAGCACGGGATGGGCGCGATCGTCAACGGCTTGGTCCTGCACTACTTCCGGGCCTACGGCGCGACCTTCCTGATCTTCTCGGACTACATGAAGGGGGCGATCCGGCTGGCCGCGCTGATGCGGATCCCCTCGATCTTCGTATACACGCACGACTCGATCGGGCTGGGGGAGGACGGGCCCACCCACCAGCCGGTGGAGCAGCTGACGGCGCTGCGCGCCACGCCCAATCTCAACGTCGTGCGCCCGGCGGGCGCGAACGAGGTCGCGCTGGCCTGGCGCTTCGCGCTGGCCTCGACCGAGACGCCCACGTGCTTCGCGCTGTCGCGCCAGGGCGTCCCCACCTGGAACCCGGCCGGGGTGCCGCGCGACGCCATCGAGCGTGGCGCCTACGTCCTGCGCGACTCCTACAAGGAGGGCGCGGACCCGGACCTGATCCTGATGGGCTCGGGGTCCGAGGTGCACATCGCCAACGCCGCGGCCGACCTGCTGGAGGCCGAGGGGATCGCGACGCGCCTGGTGTCCGTGCCGTGCATGGACACCTTCGCCGCGCAGGACTCCTCCTACCGCGACAGCGTCCTGCCGCCCGGCTGCCGGGCGCGGCTGGCGGTGGAGGCCGCCAGCCCGCTGAGCTGGTACCGCTGGGTGGGCGACGCGGGAGACGTCATCGGGATGGAGACGTTCGGGGCCTCCGGTCCCCAGAAGGCGCTGTACGAGCACTTCGGCTTCACCCCGGAGAACGTCGTGGAGCGAGCCAAGAAGGTCGTCGAAGGGAGCAGGGGATGAGCACCCAGGCCCAGGTCAACCCGCGCCTCGCCGCGCTCACCGAGGCGGGCACCGCCGTCTGGCTGGACCAGATCCGCCGCACGCTGATCGAGGGCGGCGAGCTGCAGCGCCTGATCGACGAGGACTCGCTGCGCGGGGTGACGTCGAACCCGGCGATCTTCGAGAAGGCGATCCTCGGCTCCGACGACTACGACTCGGACCTGGAGTCGATGGCCAAGGAGGGGCTGGACGCCAAGGCCATCTACGACCGCATCGCCATCACCGACGTCGGCATGGCCGCCGACGTGCTGCGGCCCGTGCACGACTCGCTGGCGGGCCGCGACGGGTTCGTCTCGCTGGAGGTCCACCCCGAGCTGGCCCGCGACATGGAGGCCACGCTGGAGCAGGCCCGCGACTACTGGAAGCGGGTGGGCCGGCCCAACGTGATGATCAAGATCCCCGGGACCGACGAGGGGATCCCCGCCATCGAGCAGGCGATCTACGAGGGCATCAACGTGAACGTCACGCTGCTGTTCTCGGTGGAGGCCTACTCCGCGGTGGCCGAGGCCTACATCCGCGGGCTGGAGCGCCGCCACGAGGAGGGCAAGCCGCTGGACGTCCATTCCGTGGCGTCGTTCTTCGTCTCGCGCGTGGACTCCGAGGTCGACAAGCGCCTGGAGGCCCTGGGCCGCGAGGACCTCCAGGGGACGGCCGCGGTGGCCAACGCCCGCGCCGCCTACATGCGCTTCAAGGAGGTCTTCCAGGGCGAGCGCTTCGCCGCGCTGCGCGAGGCCGCCGCGCCGGTCCAGCGCCCGCTGTGGGCGTCCACCGGGGTCAAGAACCCCAAGTACTCCGAGACCAAGTACGTCGACGAGCTGGTCGGGCCGGACACGGTCAACACGATGCCGATGGCGACGCTGCTGGCCGCCGCCGAGCGCAGCGAGATCACCGGCGCCACGGTGGACCGCGACCCGACGCCGGAGCTGGACGCGCTCGCAGAAGCGGGAATCGACATGAAGGACGTGACCGACAAGCTGCTGTCCGACGGCATCGACCTGTTCGTGGACGCCATGAACGCGCTGATCGCCGGCGTGGACGACCGCCGCGACGCGGTGGTCACCAACCGCCCGCCGACCATCCAGGCCTCGATCCCGCCGGAGCTGGAGTCGCCGATCGCCGAGCGCGTCAAGCGGGCGGTGGCCGAGCAGGTGGTCCAGCGGATCTGGAGCAAGGACGCGACCCTGTGGGGCCCCGAGGGCACGCCGGAGATCGAGAACCGACTGGGCTGGCTGACCATCAGCGAGCACATGCTCGAGCAGGCCGGCGAGCTGCGCGCCTTCGCCGACGAGGTGCAGGCCGACGGCTTCACCGACGTGGCGCTGCTGGGGATGGGCGGCTCGTCGCTGGGGCCGGAGGTCATCCGCCGCTCCTTCGGCGAGATCGACGGCGCGCTGCGCCTGCACGTCCTGGACTCCACCGATCCGGCCGCCGTGCTGGAGCTGGAGGAGAGCCTGGACCTGGGCAAGACGCTGTTCCTGGTCTCCTCCAAGTCGGGCGGGACGATCGAGACGCTGTCGCACTTCCGCCACTTCTTCGAGCAGACGGGCCGGGAGGGGCGCCAGTTCGTCGCCATCACCGACCCGGGCTCGCCGCTGTCGCAGCTGGCCGAGCAGAACGGCTTCCGGCGCGTGTTCGAGAACGACCCCAACATCGGCGGGCGCTACTCGGTGCTGTCGTACTTCGGCCTGGTGCCCGCGGCGCTGATGGGTGTGTCCGTGGAGGCGCTGCTGCATCGCGCCCAGGTGGCCGAGCAGAACTGCAACTCCTACGACTCGGGCTCGGGCAACTCCGGCCTGTGGATGGGCCTGGTGGCGGGCGAGCTCGCGCTCCAGGGCCGCGACAAGCTCACCTTCATCGTGTCCGAGCCGATCTCGTCCTTCGGCCTGTGGGCCGAGCAGCTGGTGGCCGAGTCGCTGGGCAAGGACGGCAAGGGCGTCCTGCCCGTGGCCGACGAGCCGCTGGCCGACCCGGACGGCTACGGGGACGATCGCGTCTTCGTCTACCTGCGCAACGCCGACGCGCCCGACGCCGACCTCGACTCCCGGGTCGACGCGCTGGCCGCCGCCGGCCATCCGACGATGACGCTCTCCGTCCATGGCCCGGCCGACCTGGGTCGCATCTTCTTCTTCGCGGAGTTCGCGGTCGCGGTCGCGGGCTGGGTCCTGGGGGTCAACCCCTTCGACCAGCCCAACGTCCAGGAGGCCAAGGACAACACCGAGAAGGTGCTGGCGCAGTTCCGCGAGAGCGGCTCGCTGCCGGAGGTGCAGGACGGCGACGCCGCCGCGGCCGCCGCGCTGCTGGACGGCGCCGCGCCGCCGCACTACGTGGCGATCCTGGGCTACCTGGCGCCCAGCGAGCGCTTCGACCGGGCGATGGCGGGGCTGCGCGCGGCGATCCTGGAGCGGACGAAGTGCGCCAACACCTTCGGCTACGGCCCGCGCTTCCAGCACTCCACGGGCCAGATGCACAAGGGCGGCCCCAAGACCGGGCTGTTCCTGCAACTCGTGCACGACGGCGAGCGCGACGTCGAGATCCCCGGTGAGCCCTACACCTTCGCGACGCTGAAGAACGCGGCCGCCATCGGAGACCTCAACACGCTGCGCGACCACGGCCTGCCGGCCGAGCGCGTGCGGCTGGAGGGCGATCCCGCCGAGGCGCTGGAGGCCCTGACCGCGACGATCAAGGGGGAGTGAGCATGCAGCTCGGCTTCGTCGGCCTCGGGAAGATGGGCGGGAACATGGTCCATCGCATCCACCGCGACTCCGACCACACCGTGGTGGCCTTCGACTTCAGCGAGGACGCGGTCCGCGAGGCGGAGGGGAACGGGGCCACCGGCGCGAGCGCGCTGGACGACCTGGTGTCCAAGCTCGACGCCCCGCGCGTGGTGTGGATCATGGTCCCGGCGGGGGACCCGACCGAGCAGACGGTCAAGGCGCTCGCCGCCCTGCTGGACAGCGGGGACACCATCGTCGACGGCGGCAACTCCCGCTGGACCGACGACAAGCGCCGCGCCCAGGAGCTGGCGGAGCGGGGCATCGACTACGTGGACGTGGGGACCAGCGGCGGCGTCTGGGGCCTCTCCGTCGGCTACTGCATGATGGTCGGCGGCGCCGATGCCGCCGTGGAGCGGCTGTCTCCGATCCTCGACGTGCTGGCGCCGCCCACCACCGAGGAGCACGGACCGGGGTGGGGGCACTTCGGTCCCCCGGGCGCGGGCCACTACGTGAAGATGGTCCACAACGGGATCGAGTACGGGATCATGCAGGCCTACGCGGAGGGGTTCGGGCTCTTCCACCACTGCGAGTACGAGCTCGACAACGCCAAGATCGCGCACCTGTGGATGCAGGGGTCGGTCGTCCGCTCCTGGCTGTGCGAGCTGGCGGCGCTGGCCTTCGAGCAGGAGGGCAACGACCTGGCCGCGCTGGAGCCGTTCGTCGAGGACTCCGGCGAGGGCCGCTGGACGGTGGAGGACGCGATCGACAAGCGCGTCCCCACCCCGGTGATCACCGAGTCGCTGTACGCCCGGTTCGCCTCGCGCGGCCAGGGTGACTTCGCGGCCAAGGTCAACGCCGCCCTGCGCAACCAGTTCGGCGGCCACGCGGTCAAGAAGGCCGAATGACGGACGAGAACCCGCTGGTCGAGGGGCTGGAGCGCCTCCCAGTCCATCCCACGACGCTGGTGATCTTCGGGGCGACGGGGGACCTCTCCCACCGCAAGCTGCTCCCGGCGATCTACAACCTCGCGCACGAGGGGCAGCTCCCCGAGCGCTTCAACCTCGTCGGGTCCTCGCGCAGCGAGAAGGCGCACGAGGACTTCATCGGGGAGATGCGCGACTCGATCGAGAAGCACTCGCGCACGCCGCCCAAGCCCGAGCTGATGGACGCGCTGCTGGGACGGGCGAAGTACGTCGCGGGGACCTTCGACGACCCGGCCGTCTACGAGGAGCTGAAGCAGGTGCTCGCCTCCTACGACGAGGAGGCGGGGATCACCTTCAACCGCGTCTTCTACCTGTCCACCGCGCCGGAGTTCTTCCCCACGATCGTGCAGGCGCTGGGCAAGCACGGCCTGCAGGAGGTCGAGGGCGCCGAGACGCGCGTGGTGATCGAGAAGCCCTTCGGCTACGACCTGGCCACCGCGCGCCGGCTCAACCAGGACGTGCTGTCGGTCTTCGACGAGCACCAGGTCTTCCGCATCGACCACTACCTGGGCAAGGAGACCGTCCAGAACATCATGGCCTTCCGGTTCTCGAACACGATGTTCGAGCCGGTCTGGAACCGCAA
>JAWVFR010000055.1:0-13621 GCA_033855845.1 Solirubrobacteraceae bacterium | reverse complement strand
CGCCACGAGGTCGAGGGCGTCGGCGGTCAGCACCTCCTCGTAGCGAGGGCCCATCGGCCCGGCGATCTCGACACGCATCCGGCTCCGGATGATCTCAGGCCCCGAGCGGTTGCACTTTGCCGCCTATATGGCGGTCAATGACAACCGGGTGCCTACAGCCGGACGGTCTGGGCCTGCACCCGGCCGTCCCGCCAGGCGGCGTGCGCGGCGGCGGCGACGGCCAGGTCCTGGATCGCCAGGCCGGTGGAGTCGAAGAGGGTGACGGCCTCGGGACCGGGCCGGCCGGGCGCGTCCCCCGCCAGGACGGCGCCCAGCGGCGTGACCTGCTCGCGGCGCACGAGGCCGGACTGCACGGCGCCGGTCAGCTCGCCGCCGTGGACGGCCTGCTCCCACTCGTCGCAGAACAGCGCGCAGGAGGCGACCGCCCCCGGAGTGGCTTCGGCCTTCCCCGGCCCGTCCGCCCCGAGCATGTTCAGGTGCAGGCCTGGGCGCAGGTCGCCGGCGTCCAGGACAGGCTCGTGGCCGGGCGTTACGCAGGACACGACGTCGCAGGCCAGGGCGCCGGCCCGGGTGCCCGCCTCCCAGCCCAGCTCGGCCGCGAGGCGGGCGGCCGCCTTGCCGTCGGGGTCGTGGCAGACGCCCTCGGCGTAGCCGGCCGCGGCCAGGCAGCGGGCGGTCCAGATGCCGTGCAGCCCGCAGCCGACGATTCCCGCCCGGCGCGCGCCCTCGCGCGCCAGCGCCCGAGCCGCCACGGCCGCGACCGCGCCCGTCCGCAGCGCGGTCACGGACCGGGCGTCGAGCAGCATCAGCGGCTCGCCGGTCTCGGCGTCGGACAGGCAGACCACGCCGGTCACCGTCGGCAGGCCGCGGGCGGGGTTGCCGGGGAAGGAGGTGATCCACTTCAGGAGCGCCAGGCCGCCGCCCCGCGCCGGCATGGCCCGGAAGTCGCCGTGGGGCGGGCTGTCCAGATAGACCTTGGCCGGCATCGTCCACTCGCCCCGGTGGTGGGCCAGGAACCCCTCGCGCACGGCGTCGATCGCCGCCGCCGGGGAGACGGCCGTCAGCACGGAGTCGTAGTCCAGGACGGCGATCTCGGGCACGGCCGCAGGCTATCCGCCGGCCCCAGCGCGGCCGGGCCGGGACGTGTTCATCTAGGCTGCCCGACCCATGGTCAACCGGCGTCCAGAGCTTCGGATCGTCGCGCCCAGCGCCTCCCCCGAGGAGGCCGCGGCCGTGGTCGCCGCGCTGGAGCGGTTCATGCGCGACACCGCGCCGCCGGTGGTGACGGGCGGCCCGCCACACAACCCCTGGGCCCGCGCCGCCCGGCTGGAGGCCACCGGCCGCGAGCCGGACGGGCCGTCGCCCTGGGGCGACCCGCATCCATGGGGCTGAGCGCGCGCGGCCACGCCGCCGCCTCCAGCCGCCGGCTCGCGCTCGCGACGACCGTCCTCCTCGCCGCCCTCTTCGCACTCGCACCGGCGGCGAGCGCCGCCGACTGGAGCACCTTCGGGTTCGCCTCCGAGCGCACGAACGAGAACCCCTTCGAACGGGCGCTGGGCGTCGGTAACGCGCCCGGCCTACACGAGGTGTGGTCGACTCCGCTGGAGGGCGTGGCCAATGCGCAGCCCCTCGTCGTGGCCGGCGTGCGCCTCGCCGGCGGGCGCCGCGCCCAGCTGGTGATCGCCGCGACCGAGCGCGGGGTCCTCTCCGCCCACGACGCGGTCACGGGCGCGCGTGTGTGGCGCCGCGCGCTGGGGGTACGCCAGACGCGCTGCTCCGATCTCCCGCAGGGCCTGTACGGGATCAGCTCCACGCCGGCGCTGGACCGCGGCGCCGGGGCCGTCTACGCCGTCGCCGGCGACGGCCGCGCCCACGCGCTGGCGCTCGCCACCGGCCGCGAGCTGCGCGGGTGGCCGGTGACCGTCACGTCCGTGCCGGCGCGCGAGTACGTATGGGGCGCGCTCGCCCTGCGCGCCGGGCGCCTCTACGCGGCCACCGCCTCCCACTGCTCCAGCGCCTTCTACCGCGGACGCGTGGTGGCGATCGACGTGCGCCGCGCGCACGTCGCACGGACGTGGTTCTCCCTCGGCCCGCACAAGACGGGCGGTGGGATGTGGGGCTGGGGCGGCGTGGCCCTCGATCGCGCCGGAGACCTGTTCGTCGCCACCGCCGACGCCATCGTCGCGCCCGCCCACGCGCCCGGCGCCGACAGCGTCGTGCGCCTCTCGGGCGACCTGCGCGTTCGCGCCCGCCACCACGCCGACATCCCCGACGTGCAGGATTCCGAATTCGGCGGCGGCCCGCTGCTGCTGCAGGCGCCCGGCTGCCCGCGCCAGCTCGCCGTCACCCACAAGTCGGGGGCCCTGCTGCTCTACGACCGCGACCGGCTCCCCGCCGGTCCGCGCCAGACGCTCCAGATCGGCCGGCGTGGCTTCCTCGGCGCCTACGGGACCTACGCGTGGTCGGCCGCCGCGCGCACCCTGTTCGTGGCCAACAACTCCAGCGGCGACCTCCCTCACGGGCTGCTCGCGCTGACGCTGGACGCGTCCTGCACGCTGCAGCCGCTGTGGTCGGCGCCGGTGGCGGCGGACCCCGCCGTGCTCAGCCCCCCGGTCGTCGCCAACGGCGTGGTCTACCTGGCCACCGGATTCGGCCGCGAGGTGTGGGCGTTCGAGGCCGCCACCGGCCGCGCGCTGTGGACCAGCCCGCGCCTGGACGGCGCCGCCTACGGCGCCCCCACGGTCGCCAACGGCCGCCTGTACGTGGCGGCCTGGGACCAGCGGCTGCACGCCTACGCGCCGTAGCGGCCCGCCCCGCCGGCTAAATGGCGGAAACAAGACAGGGTTTTGCTACATTCCGCGGTTCAGCGGCTAGCCCGAAGGAGATCCTCACCCATGGAACCGACGTCGGCCCCCAGTGAGCGCAAGGGGCGGCCCGGGTCGCTCGAGAACCCCGAGGTCCTCGAGAACGTCCCGGGACACCTGATCCCCATCCTCGAGCGCGAGTTCGACGACTTCGACAGTGAGGCGGGCAAGTTCCTCGACGGCGACACGCCCGAGGACCAGTTCATCGGCTTCCGCCTCAAGCAGGGCGTCTACGGACAGCGCCAGGCCGACGTCCAGATGATCCGGGTCAAGCTGCCGTTCGGCGGCATCACGCCCGAGCAGATGGAGACCTTCGCCGAGGTGGTCGAAAAGTACGCGCCCCTGAACAAGGGCCACATCACCACCCGCCAGAACATCCAGATCCACCACGTCCCGCTCAAGGACGCGGCCGCCCTGATCCGCGAGATCTCCGACTCCGGCCTCTCCTCCCGCGAGGGCTGCGGCAACACCGTGCGCAACGTGACCGGCGACCCCTGGGCCGGCGTGTGCGAGGGCGAGCTGTTCGACCCCACCCCCTGGGTGGGCGCCTACGTGCGCTACTTCGTGCGCCACCCCACGACGCAGCTGATGCCGCGCAAGATCAAGACCGCGTTCACGGCGACGGACGAGGACCGCGCGATCACGGGCATCCACGACATCGCCTACATCCCGCGCATCCGCGACGGGGTCAAGGGCTTCGAGATGCGCGTGGGCGGCGGCACGTCGATCATGCCGCGCGTCGCGCCCACGCTGCACGACTTCGTCCGGGCCGAGGACGGCGAGTACCTCAAGTACGCGGAGGCCGTCTTCCGCATCTTCGACCGCCAGGAGTGGCTGCGCAAGAACCGCGCCCGCGCGCGGATCAAGGTGTTCGTGGACAAGTTCGGGATCGAGGAGCTGCGCAAGCAGGTCGAGGAGGAGCTGCTGGGCGACTGGGTCGCCGAGCGCGACTTCGACCCGGGCCCGCTGCTGTTCCTCCACGACGAGGAGTCCGAAGCGCCCGGACCGCCGGCCGCCTACGGCAGCCCCAACGGTGACAGCCGCGAGTACGAGCGCTGGGCCGCGTCGAACGTCGTCCCCCAGCGCCAGGCCGGCTTCTCCACCGCGCAGGTCAAGGTCACCCGCGGCGACCTGACCCCGGAGCAGTTCCGCGGCCTCGCGCAGGTGATGCGCGACTTCTGCGGCGGCCACGCCCGGACGACCGTCGAGCAGAACCTCGTGCTGCGCTGGGTGCGCGACGAGAGCCTGTACGACCTGTGGGCCCGCCTGGGCGAGCTCGGCCTCGGCGAGGCCGGCGCGGACGAGATCACCGACGTGGTCAGCTGCCCCGGCACCGACTCGTGCAAGCTCGGGATCACCAGCTCCATGGGCCTCAACGCGGCCCTCCAGCAGCGCCTGGAGGAGATGGCGATCGACGACCCGCTGACCAAGCGGGTGCACATCAAGATGAGCGGCTGCCCCAACGGTTGCAGCCAGCACCACATCGCGAACATCGGCTTCTACGGGGCCTCCATCAAGGTCGGCGACAAGACCGTGCCCGCCTATGTCGCCCACATCGGAGGCAACTACGAGGGCGGCGAGGTCGTCTACGGCACGCGCCTGAAGGTGCGCCTGCCCGCGAAGCGCGTCCCGGACGCCGTGGAGCGCTGGCTCCGTCACTACGAGGCGCAGCGCACGGAGGGCGAGGAGTTCAACGCCTTCGCCGAGCGCGTGGGCCAGACGGAGCTGGAGGACCTGGTGCGCGACCTCTCCCTCCCGCCGGAGTTCAGCCTCGAGACGATGCAGACGTTCGTCGACTGGAACCGCAGCGTGCCGTTCGAGGTCATCCGGGGCGAGGGCGAGTGCGCGATCTGACCGTCGGCGTCCTGCAGGAGGCGGTGGACCGCTTCGGCGACCGCCTCGTCGTCGCGTGCTCGTTCCAGAAGGAGGAGTCGGTGCTCCTCGACCTCCTGCTGCCGATCGCGCCCGCCGCGCGTGTGTTCACCATCGACACCGGCGTCCTGTTCCCCGAGACGCTGGAGACCTGGCGCGCCTTCGAGGAGCGCTGGGGGGTCAGGGTCGAGGTCGCCGAGGCCAAGGCCGACCCGCCGTGGACGGGGAACGGCCACTGCTGCTCGGGCGGCGCCAAGGCGGAGGCCCTCGGCCGGGCCCTGGACGGTGCCGAGGCGTGGGTCACCGGCCTGCGCCGCGAGCAGGCGCCGACGCGCGCGACCGTGGAGACGCTCGCCTACGACGAGGCCCACGGCCTGTGGAAGGTGAACCCGCTCGCGGACTGGACGGACAAGGACGTGTGGGCCCACATCGCCGCCCACGACCTCCCGTACAACCCGCTGCACGACCAGGGCTACGCATCCATCGGCTGCGTCCCCTGCACGCAGCCGGGCGCGGGCCGCGAGGGGCGCTGGGCGGGTCAGGACAAGACCGAGTGCGGCCTGCATGAGCCGGCCACGGCGGGGTCAGACCCCCGCGGGGGCCACGGCGGGGTCAGACCCCCCGCGGGGGTCTGACCCCCCATGGACCCGCTGATCGTCGTCTTCGGCCTGGGCGTCGGCATCCTGGTCGGGATGACCGGGATTGGCGGCGGCTCGCTGATGACCCCGCTGCTGGTGATCTTCGCCGGCATCCAGCCGGTCGTCGCGATCGGCACCGACCTCGCGTACGGCGCCGTGACCAAGACGCTCGGCGGCTGGCGCCACTGGCGCCAGGGCACGGTGGACTTCGGCGTCTCCTGGTGGATGGCCGGCGGGAGCGTCCCCGGCGCGCTGATCGGCGTGTGGCTCCTGAACCGCCTGCACCACAGCTACGGCAAGAGCTTCGACGACACCCTCCTGATCGCGGTGGCCGTGGCGCTGCTCGTCGTCTCGCTGGCCATCCTGGTTCGGGCGCTGTTCATGCCGCGCCTGGTGGCCAAGGAACGTCACACCGTGGAGATGACCCGCCGCGTCAAGGCGACGGCGGTCGGCATCGGCCTCGTGCTGGGCCTGATCCTCGGCTTCACCTCAGTCGGGAGCGGCGCGCTGATCGGCCTGGCCCTGATCCTCGTGTTCCGCCTCACTCCCCACCGCGTGGTGGGGACGGACGTCTTCCACGCCGCGGTCCTGCTGTGGGTGGCGGGCCTGGCCCACTGGGCCTCGGGCAACGTCGACCTGGGGCTGATGGGCAACATCCTGGTCGGGTCGCTCCCGGGCGTGTGGATCGGGACCAGCCTGATGACGCGCGTCCCCTCCACCGGCCTGCGCGTCACGCTGGGCTGCGTGCTGCTGGGCTCGGCGCTCGGCGTCGCCTCCAAGGCGGGGATGGAGGTGCCCGTCGCGGCGATCGTCGGCGTGCCCGTCGTCGCCGGCGCGCTGGCGTGGCTGGTGCTGCGCGAGCGGCGTCCCTCCGCCCTTTCCCTTGCCGCCCCGGAGCAGGCATGAACGCCGCGCACTACGAGCTG
Organism: Solirubrobacteraceae bacterium; assembly: GCA_033855845.1. Classification (GTDB taxonomy): domain Bacteria; phylum Actinomycetota; class Thermoleophilia; order Solirubrobacterales; family Solirubrobacteraceae; genus AC-38. The sequence goes on along the minus strand of JAWVFR010000055.1, from coordinate 7,321 downwards.
TCGCACCTGCGCGCGCTGGAGGCCGAGGCCGTCCACATCATGCGCGAGGTCGCGGCCGAGCTCGAGCGCCCCGTGCTGCTCTTCTCCGGCGGCAAGGACTCGATCGTGCTGCTGCGCCTGGCCGAGAAGGCCTTCCGGCCGGGGCGCTTCCCCTTCCCGATCATGCACGTCGACACGGGCCACAACTTCCCCGAGGTCGTCGAGTTCCGCGACCGCCGGGTGGGCGAGCTGGGCGAGGAGCTGATCGTGGCCAGCGTCCAGGACTCGATCGACTCCGGACGCGCCGTCGAGGAGCTCGGCCCCCGGGCATCGCGCAACCGCCTCCAGACCGTGACGCTGCTGGACGCCATCGAGCAGCACGGCTTCGACGCCGCCTTCGGAGGCGCGCGGCGCGACGAGGAGCGCGCGCGGGCCAAGGAGCGCGTGTTCTCCTTCCGCGACGACTTCGGGCAGTGGAACCCCAAGCGCCAGCGACCCGAGCTGTGGAGCCTGTACAACGGGCGCATCCGCCGCGGCGAGCACGTGCGCGTGTTCCCCATCTCCAACTGGACCGAGCTGGACGTGTGGCGCTACATCGACGAGGAGCAGCTCGAGGTCCCGTCGATCTACTTCGCCCACCGGCGCGAGGTGTTCAGGCGCGACGGAATGCTCTACGCGGTCTCGCCCTACGTGGAGCTGATGGACGGCGAGGAGCCCTTCGAGGCCTCGGTCCGCTACCGCACGGTCGGGGACATGTCGTGCACCGGCGGCGTGCAGTCGCAGGCCGCCGACCTGGAGACCGTGGTCGCGGAGATCGCCGCCACGCGGGTCACCGAGCGCGGCGAGACACGCGCCGACGACCGCGTCACGGAAGCCGCCATGGAGGACCGCAAGCGCGAGGGCTACTTCTGATGGTCACCGAGCTGCTGCGCTTCGCCACCTCCGGGTCCGTCGACGACGGCAAGTCGACGCTGATCGGGCGGCTGCTCTACGACTCCAAGCAGGTGATGGTCGACCAGCTCGAGCACCTCGAGCTGGTCTCGGCCCGGCGCAACGGGAACGGCAATGGCAACGGGAACGGCGGCGGGATCGACCTGGCCCTGCTGACCGACGGGCTGCGCGCCGAGCGCGAGCAGGGCATCACGATCGACGTCGCCTACCGCTACTTCCAGACCGCCAAGCGCAAGTTCATCATCGCCGACACTCCGGGGCACGCCGAGTACACGCGCAACATGGTCACCGGGGCCTCGACCGCCGACCTCTCGCTGGTGCTGATCGACGCCCAGCAGGGCGTGGTCGAGCAGAGCAAGCGCCACGCCTACATCGCGTCGCTGCTGCGCATCCCCCACCTCGTGGTGTGCGTGAACAAAATGGACGCTGTCGACTGGGACGAGTCGCGCTTCGACGAGATCGCCGAGGACTTCGCCGACTACGTGGCGCCACTGGGCATCCACGACGTGACCTTCATCCCCATCAGCGCGCTGCTGGGGGACAACGTGGTCGATCGCTCGACGCACATGCCCTGGTACCAGGGGCCGACGGTGCTGCACCACCTCGAGCACGTCCACATCGCCTCGGACCGCAACCTGGTGGACGCGCGCTTCCCCGTGCAGTGGGTGATCCGCACGCCGGACTACCGCGGCTACGCCGGCCAGGTGGCGGGCGGCGTCCTGAGCGTGGGCGACGACGTCGTCGTGCTGCCCAGCGGGCGGCGCTCGCGGATCGCGGCCATCGACGGCGGCGGCGGGGTCGAGCTGGACGAGGCCTTCCCGCCCATGTCGGTCACGCTGCGCCTCGAGGACGACGTGGACGTCGGCCGCGGCGACGTGCTGTGTCGACCCGAGGACGCCCCGGCGCCGGCCCGCGAGCTCGTGGCCGACGTGTGCTGGATGTCCGACGCCCCGCTGGCCGAGGGCGGGCGCTACGCGATCAAGCACACGACGACCACCGCGCGCGCGGTCGTGGACAAGATCGAGAACCGCGTCGACGTCCACACCCTGCGTCCCGACTGCGAGGGCTGCGAGCTGGGGCTCAACGACATCGGCCGGGTGCGCCTGCGCCTCAGCGCGCCGCTCGTCGCCGACCCGTACGCCCGCAACCGCACGACCGGCTCGTTCATCCTCATCGACGAGGCCACGAACGAGACCGTCGGCGCGGGCATGATCATCAGCGCGGGCTAGCTCAGGACCTCTCGACGCCCGGCGGCACGAGGCAGGCGAAGCCCCACTTGGGGCTGGCGACCGAGACGCGGCTGCGGTCGCGCATCTGGGACTCGACCGCGGCGGCGGGGACCTGGCGGGTGGGCATCGCGCCGGTGCGGTCGATGTGCAGGACGTCGATCCCGCCGGCGGTGTCCAGCGCGTAGACGGTCTGGCGCGTCGGGTCGCTGGGCGCGAAGTACGCGGCCCAGAACTGGCCCGTGGTGGCGTAGTAGCCGACCTGGCGGATCTTGCGCGGGTTGGAGACGTCCAGGAAGCGCACGCCCTGGTCGTACCAGCCCTGCGCGAGCAGGCCGCGATCCTCGTCGAACCAGTGGGCCGAGCAGTTCGTGGTGGCCGGCGAGCGGCCGCTGGCGGTGGCCAGGCCGTTGAGCTCGGTGGTCCACAGGTCCAGCAGCTTGAGCTTGGTCGATCCGTCGGAGTTGCGATCCCCGGTGATCTGCCAGGTCTGCAGCGAGCCCTGTCCGTTGCAGGTCGGGCGGTCGTAGTCCTCCTCGGTCACGGCCAGGACGTCGCCCAGGCCGCCCTGCGTGGTCCGGGGCGACATCGCCGGCCGCAGCGTGGGCCGGCGCGCGGGGGCGCGGCCGTAGCGGCGGTTCACGCTGCGCAGGCAGAGGGCGCGAGCGCGGGCCGGGCGCTTGCGCAGGCAGGACGCGCGGGCGCGGGCCGCGGCGCGCAGGCACCGCGAGCGCAGGCGGGCGGTGCGGAAGCGCGCGCAACCCTTGAGCGCCGCGGTGCGGCGGCGGGGTGCCGTGGGGAGCGCGGACCCGGCCGGCGCGGGCGCGGCCTGCACCGGGGCGGCACCGGTCGTGCTGCTCGACCGCGGCGCCAGCTGGATCGAGGTGCGGATCGAGTTGTGGTGCAGGAAATCGAGCGGGTAGGAGTTGGCGGTCTCCGGGCTCTTGGGCCCGCTGTTGCCGCTGTTGGTCACGTCCTCGTCGCTGCGGTAGACCAGCTGCGGGTGGAGCGGGTCGCCGTCGGTGCGGTAGCCGAAGGTGCCGTCCTGACCGGTGATCCATGCGATGCCCGAGCGGTCCACGAACACGTCGTGCGTGAAGCCCGGCTTGATCGGGTTCTGGGGGGTGGACGCCACGCCGGCCCGGGCCTTGGGCGCCGGCGGGGTGAAGGCGCCGAGCATCGCCGGATGGTCGGGGTCGTGGAGGTCGTAGACCGTGATCCCCTCGGCGGTCCCGGTGGTCCACAGGTAGTTGCAACCCTGGACGCAGTTCGCGATGTGGCCGTTGCCGGTCCCGGTCTGACCGGTGGCCTGGCGGACGGCGGCCCCGGGGATCCGCGTCGGCGTGGCCGAGCGCACGCGCGGCGCCGACGGATCCGACACGTCGATGACGTAGAGCACCCCGAACTGGGTGAAGCTCGGGTCGTTGGTGATGATCACCAGCTTGCGCTGGGTGTCGACGTCGACGTCCTCGTTCTCGAAGTGCGGAAGCGGCAGGACCGCCTTGCGCTGAGGGCTCTCCGGGTCGGAGACGTCGTAGATGTGCAGGCCCGAGGCGGCGGTCACGTACATCGTGCGCCCGTCCCCTGAGAAGCGCGCCCCGATGGCGCCGGCGGCCTCGGGGAGCTTCGTCTTGAGCTTGACGTTGGGGGACTGGATGATCGCCCCGGCCGGCGCCGCGAGCACGAGCAGCCCGGCCACGGCCAGCACGGCCGCGCACAGCGCCATGACGCGATGCATCGCATATCCCCCTGCCGCGGAATCCACCGTCGGTTGCGATACCCGCATCCGTGGAGCATCGAAACCATCACAAAGCGGTACTGATCTGTAACGCGGGGGCGGCCAGAACTCGGGGCCGTGAAGGTCCGTGTGATCGTGAGGTTGATCGAGGCAGACGGATGACGCCAGGTCCGCCAGACCGGCAGCCATCGCCACTACCGGCATCCCGTGAAGCCCGGGACGGTCACCGTACCTGGACACCCGCGCGACGATTTGCACCCCAAGACACAATCGAGCATCCTGTGGCAGGCTGGACTGACGCGATGATCGACACCGACCGCTATCTCATCCTCGTGGAGGGTGGGCCGCCGTCCAACTACTCCGCTTGGTCGCCGGACGTACCCGGCTGTGTGGCCACAGGTCCGACGGTCGATGGGTGCGCGCGTGCGATGCAAGAGGCACTGGCCGGGCATCTGGAGGTCATGCGGGCGCACGGCGACGCGGTGCCCGAGCCGACCGGCCCGGGCGTGTACGTCGAGCGCACCGCAGCGCCCGCCGCGTAGGCGCCGATAAAGTCCCGCGCCGCATGTTCACCAAGGTTCTCGTCGCCAACCGCGGGGAGATCGCCATCCGCGTGCTGCGCGCGCTCGAGGAGCTCGGGATCGCGGGGGTGGCCGTCTACTCGGAGCTCGATCGCGATGCGCTGCACGTCCAGCGCGCGCCCGAGGCCTATCTGCTCGGGCCGGGCCCGGCGGCGGAGAGCTACCTGAACATCGAGAAGATCCTCGAGGTCGCCAGGGAGTGCGGCGCCGAGGCGATCCATCCCGGCTACGGGTTCCTGGCCGAGAACGCCGCCTTCGCCCAGGCCTGCAAGCAGGCCGGCATCACCTTCATCGGCCCGCCCGCCGAGGCGATCGAGGCCATGGGCTCCAAGACGCGTGCGCGGGAGCTGATGCAGAAGGCCGGAGTCCCCATCGTTCCCGGGACCACCGAGCCGGTCGCCGACGTGGACGCGGCCCGCAAGCTCATCGACGAGACCATCGGCTACCCGGTCGCGGTCAAGGCCGCCGGCGGCGGCGGCGGCAAGGGATTCCGAGTCGCGCTCTCGGAGGACGAGCTCCAGGAGGCTTTCGAGGGCGCCGCGCGCGAGGGCGAGAAGTTCTTCGGGGACGCGACCGTCTACCTGGAGCGCTACCTGCCGGACCCCCGACACGTCGAGGTCCAGGTCCTGGCCGACACCCAGGGCCATGTCATCCACCTCGGCGAGCGCGACTGCTCGGTCCAGCGCCGCCACCAGAAGCTGATCGAGGAATCGCCCGCCCCCGCGGTGGACGAGGCCCTCAGAGAGCGCATCGGCAAGATCGCCACGGACGCCGCCGCCGCGGTGGACTACGTGGGCGCGGGGACCATCGAGGGGCTGCTCCAGGACGGCGAGTACTTCTTCCTGGAGATGAACACCCGCGTCCAGGTCGAGCACTGCGTGACCGAGATGACGACGGGGATCGACATCGTCAAGGAGGGCATCCGGGCGGCGGCGGGCGAGCCGCTGTCGGTCACCCAGGAGGAGGTCCACCTCGACGGCCACGCCATCGAGTGCCGGATCAACGCCGAGGACGCGTCCAAGAACTTCGCCCCCGCGCCCGGTCGGATCGGGGAATACCGCGAGCCCTCCGGGCCCGGCGTGCGCGTCGACTCCGGGGTCGGCCCCGGCGGCGAGGTCACCCCGATGTACGACCCGATGGTGGCCAAGCTGATCGTCTGGGACGTGGACCGCGAGCAGGCCACCGCCCGCATGCTGCGCGCGCTGGGCGAGTACGAGATCACCGAGCTCAAGACGCTCATCCCTTTCCATCAGGCGCTGCTTCAGACCGACCAGTGGCGCAACGCCGAGACCTGCCGCGACCTGGTCGAGGACCGCAAGTGGCTCAAGCAGCTCGCCTTCCCCAAGGCCGGGGCGGCCTCGGAGGAGGAGGCGGACAAGGTCGAGCAGGACTACACGGTCGAGGTCGGCGGCCGGCGCTTCGACGTCAAGGTGATCGGGCCCCCGGGCGCCGGCGCCGCCAACGGGGCGCCCGCCGCCGGTGGCGCGCTCGCGCCCAAGCCCCGCCGCCGTGAGGGCGCCGGCGCGTCCGGCGGAGGCGGAGGCGGAGGCGACACGCTCGCGTCGCCGATCCAGGGGACCGTGCTCAAGGTCGCGGTGGAGCCGGGCGCCCAGGTGGAGGAGGGAGCGCTCGTGGCGGTGATCGAGGCCATGAAGATGGAGAACGAGATCACGGCCCACAAGGCCGGCACGGTCGCGGAGCTGCCGATCGCCGTTGGCGCTTCGGTTGCCACGGGCGATACCCTCGCGGTGATCGCTTCCGACGGCGCGGACTGACCTCCGCCGGCGACCAGGAACTCAAGGCCGCGTCGCGCGGGGACGATCCTCGACACGGTGACCTCTCCCGCCTCTCGACTGGGCGCGCTGCGCCGCCTGCCTCGGAACCCGGAGGCGTTCTACGCGATCAGCGATCTGGACACGGCGCGCCGGGTCGGCGGCATCCTGTGGGTGTTGGGTGCGGTGATCGTCGCGATCCTGCTCCCGGTCTCCCCGCCCACGGTCGAAGTGAGCACGGCGGCGGGCTGGGCCATCGGCGGCGGCGTCGTCGCGCTGTGCGTCCTGGCCGCGATCCTGCTCCTGCGGTCGCCGCGCCGCGTGCCGCCCGACGCGGTGCTGGCGATGGGCTACGGCTCGCTCGCGCTGATCGCCCTGCTGCACTGGGCGGGTGGCCCGCAGTCGCCCTACACCGAGCTGTACATCATCTCGGTCATCTACGCCTCGGCGGTCCACCCGCCGCGGCGGGTCCTGCTGTTCATGGTGGCGGTGGCCGTCTGTCTCGCGCTCCCCTTCGCCTACGAGGGCTGGGACAGCGCGTACGCCGGGGAGGCCCTGGCCCACTTCCTGCTCTGGTCGAGCCTCGCCTTCGCCGCGGTGCTGTTCACCGCCGAGGTGAGGGTGCAGCGCTTCGAGCTCCAATCGGGCGAGCAGGAAGCCAGCGCGCTCGCCCGCCGCGATCCGCTGACAGGCCTGGGCAACCGGCGCGCCTTCGACGAGGCCCTGGAGCGCGTGGTGGCCGGGGCCCGGCGCGCCGACCGCCCGCTGAGCCTGGTGATCGGCGACATCGAGCGCTTCAAGTCCGTCAACGACGTGCACGGGCACCTGGAGGGCGACAACTGCCTGCGCGCCGTCGCCCAGGCCATCGCCTCGTCCGTGCGCCCGTCCGACGACACCTTCCGCTGGGGCGGCGACGAGTTCGCGGTGCTGCTCCCCGACACCGACTACGACGGCGCCGAGGTCGCGGCAGCGTCGGTCTACGCGGAGGTCATGCGGGCGTGCACCGACGCGCGCGGCAAGCCGCTGTCGGTCTCGGCCGGCATCGCCCAGGCCGACGGCGATACCTCGGCGAGC
>JAWVFR010000054.1:0-30051 GCA_033855845.1 Solirubrobacteraceae bacterium | reverse complement strand
CGCTCGCGCGTGCCCTTCGAGGCCGGCCACCAGAACATCCACTCGCTGTCGGCCTACGCGATCGAGGAGGTCAAGATCTCCGCGGGGCGCGAGAAGGCCGTGCGCGTGGAGATCCTCATGTCCAACTCCGCGGGGATCTTCCAGGTCGACGAGCTGCTGGCCACCAAGCTGCGCGGCAGCGGCCTGGAGGAGCACGTCGAGGTCGTCGCCCGGATCGACGCCGAGCACGAGAAGCGCCTGATCCGGGTGTTCGAGATCTAGAGCGCCGCTAGTAGCCCCGCCACGGGCGCCAGCCCGACGTGCGCACGATGGTCAGCTTCCAGCGCATCCGGTCGACCTCGGTCCAGTTCTCCGTGCCGTCGTTGTAGCGCTCGCTGCCGCGCTTGGTCTTCGTGCGCGTGAGCGAGATCACGGTGCGCCGCTGCGTGCCCAGCGCCCGCGAGGAGAAGGGCGTCGCGTGCGGGAAGTAGTTCGTGGTCCCGGGATAGCCGTCCTGGTCTGAGATCTCCCGGCAGCGCTGGTTGCCGTCCATCGCGAACGCCGCCAGGAGGCCGCCGCGGCGCTGGGGGTCGACGATCAGGCCGCCCCGGTAGCCGCACGCGTCGGTCCGGGTGCCGTTCGTGCTCGCCGGAAACCAGCCCGTGGGCCGGCAGCCGCCGTCCGCGGTTTCGTCCGCGCGCAGCTCCTCGACGTTCTGCGTCGCGACCTGGCGGAACGTGCCGGCGACCGGGAACGCCACGCGGCCGGCGCTGCTCGCACGGGCCGGATGGACGTCCCAGCCGCGTCCCGTCTGGATGAGCTTGATGGGGTAGCTGCGGCGCAGCACCATCGTCTGCGCGTTGGCGAGCGTGCCGCGGGTCCCGGCGCACGGCCCGCCGCGGGGGACGATCGTGGAGTCCTTGGTGTAGCTGTAGTCGGCCTCGTAGGCCATCGTCGCGCTGGCGACCTTCGGCTGCACCACGGCCCCGGCCCCGGGCGCTGCCGCCCCCGCCGCGATCGCCGCCACCGCGACCGCCGCAGCCGCCCGCCGTCCCGCCCTCGTCCCCGCGCGCATCCCTGCCTCCCGTTCGAATCGCCTGATACACAAGCAGACTAACGTTCCGGTCATGGTTCTGCGCGAGTTGGGCGGCGACTCCGTCCTGTGCATCGGGCAGTCGGCGCACGCGTGGCTGGCGGGACAGCTGGCGCGGGCGTGGGGGAACGGGCTGTTCGCCGGCCCGTGGCCCCGCGACGATGTGCTTCCGGCGGTCGACCAGCACGACATCGGCATGGCGGCCTGGGACGCGGAGCCCGTGCTGGACCCGGAGACCGGATGGCCCCTGTCGTTCACGCAGATGCCGCTGGAGACGCATCTGGCGCTGTGGTCGCGCGCCCCGCGGCTCGCGCTCACCCAGTCGCGCTGGGCGGGCCTGCTCGTCTCCATGCATGGTGCCCACCTGTACCGGGGCCGGGCGGACGAGCCCGGCGTGCGCGAGTTCCTGGAGACCCAGGAGACGCTCCAGCGCGAGCTGGTCGCCTCGCTCGGCGTGACCGAGGCCCAGGCGGCGCACAGCCAGCGGCTGCTGGCCCTGTGGGACTGGATGTCGCTGGCCCTGTGCATGGACCGGCTCCCGATCACCGTGGAGGCCGAGCGCCCCGTGGTGCTGGCCGCCGCGGGGGAGGGGGTCGCCACCGCCTCCCCCTGGCCCTTCGCCGGCGACCGCGTCGAGCTCTCCGTCGAGGGGCGGGTGCTGGAGGCGCGCTACGACGACGAGGCGGCGATGCGCGACGCGCTGGCGCGCGCGCCGTGGCGCACGCTGCGGTTCACCGTGACGCCGCCGCCGTGAAGCGGCGGACCAGCTCGCCGTCCAGGCCGGCGGGGCCGCCCATGCGCACCAGGACCATGTCGCGCGAGGGGATCACGTACACGCGCTGTCCCGACCGGCCGACCATCATGTACAGGTCGCGCGGGGCGGCCGGCACGAGCTGCCCCCGCGCTCGTCCCACGAACCCGGGCAGCGCGTAGGAGCGCCCGCCGTTGAGCCAGAACAGCAGGCCGTAGCCGCCGTTGACCCGCAGCCGGGTCAGGGCCTGGGAGACGTAGCGCTCGGACAGCAGGCGCCGCGCTCCCCAGCGCCCGCGCCGCAGCATCAGCTGGCCCAGCCGCGCCCAGTCGCCGGGGCGCATCCGCAGGTGCGCCCAGCCCTCGGTGTTCCCGGCGCGATCGCGGTCCCAGCTCCACGCGCCCCGCGCGATTCCCAGGCGGCCGAACAGCTCGTCCTGGGCGAAGACCTGGAAGTCGCGCCCCACCGCCCGCTGGACCGTGTCGGCCAGCAGGGCGACCGGGCTCTGCGCGTACTCCCAGTGCGTGCCGGGCGCGTGGTCGAAGGGCGCCGAGAGCGACTCGCGCACGCGGTCGGGCACGAAGCCCAGGTCGCGCGCCCGGTCCAGGCGCAGGCCCGAGGTCATGGTCAGCAACTCGCGCGGCGTCAGCGCGCCGTGGGCGGCGTCGGCCTCGGGGTACAGGGCCGCGATCGGGCGGTCGAGGTCCAGCCGCCCCAGCGTCGCGGCCCGCCCGGCGAGCATCGAGGTCACGCTCTTGGCCAGGCTCCAGCCCTCGGCCCGCGTCCGCGCTCCGCGCTCGCCGGCCAGGCAGCCGTGGCGGTACACCGCGACCGCCGACCCGGTGCTGCGCGACGCCCAGTCCAGGGCCGCCCGCAGCGCCCCCGGGTTGAGCCCCAGTTGCGCCGGGGCGCGCCGCTCCCAGTCGGCCGCCGGCAGGGCGCAGGGCCGCGCTGCGGACGGCGCCGGCGCGCACGCGGCCAGCAGTCCGGCGGCGAGGGCGGCGGCGAGGGCGGCGGGCTTGGCCATCGGCTCAGTCCAGCAGGAACGCGTGCTCGACGTCGGGGCGCAGCTTGAGAATTCCCACCCGCACCTCCCACGCCGCCCACGCGCGCAGCGCGCGGCGGTCCAGGCGGCCCACCGGGCGTTGCGCCGGGCGCAGCGCCGCGAGCTGGGCGCGCAGCAGGCCCAGATCCAGCCCGGGGACGGCGGCGCGCATCAGGTCCACCGTGCGGGCGGGATGGGCGAGCGCCTCCGCGTAGGAGCGGCGCAGGGTGCGGCGCAGCCGCCGGACCAGCTCGCCGCGGGTCTGCACCGTCCGTCGCGTCGCGGCCACCACCAGCTCGGGATAGCGCGGCGCCCCGTAGTCGTCGAGGCGGAACTCGCGGAACCCGGGCCGCCGCGCGCGCAGGGCCACCCCCTCCGCGTTCCAGAACGCCGTCGCGGCGTCCACCCGGCCGCCCAGCAGCGCCGGCACCGCGTTGAACCCGATGGTGACCGTCTCCACCTTGCCGGGGTCGCCCCCCGCGCCGCGCACGATCGAGCGCAGCACCGCGACGTCGCTGGGCAGCCCGGTGACGCCGACGCGCCGGCCCTCCAGGTCGCGCGGGGTCCGGATGCCTGGGCGGGCGATCACCGCCGCCAGCGGGCGCTGCACCAGCGCGAAGACGCCGACCAGGTCCGCGCCCTTCTCGCGCGCCAGCCCCAGGTCGTGGATGTCCAGGACGGCGAAGTCGGTCTGCCCGGCGGCCAGCAGCTTGACGGCGTCCGTGGAGGAGCCCGGCGTGCGCAGCGTCAGCACCAGCCCCTCGTCGCGGTCGACCCCGCCGGTGGTCGCCTGGTACAGCCCGCCGTGCACCCCGTTGGGCGTGAAGTCCAGCAGCAGCGTGGTGGACTGCGCGTCCTTGCCCGGCCCGCAGCCGGCGAGCAGCAGGACGAGGAGCAGCGCTACCAGTGCACGCCCCGCATCAGATGCGCGAGGGCCACCTGCTCGTTGGACGCCTTCTCGTCGGGGTCCTTCTTCCCCTTGGCCGCGGCCGAGTCGGGGAAGACCTTGTAGGCCATGTGCAGGATCTGGTCGACGGCCTTGGGCGCCAGCGCGTAGGCCACCTCGCCGAACGTGCCCAGGCGGGTGTTGATCGTCTTGGGCTTGGCCCGGATCGCCTCGCAGATGAGGTCGGCCGCCTCGTCCGGGGAGATGGTCGGGAAGGAGTCGTACATCTTGGTCGGGGCGATCATCGGCGTGCGCACGAGCGGCATGTGGATCGTGGTGAACGTGATGCCGAGGCCGATCAGCTCCGAGCCCACGCAGCGCGTCCACGCGTCCAGGGCCGCCTTGGAGGCGACGTAGGCCGAGAAGCGCGGCGGGTTGGTCTGCGCCCCGATGGAGGAGACGTTGACGATGTGCCCGGAGCGCTGCTCGGTCATGTGGGGCAGCAGCGCCATCACCAGCTTGATCGTGCCGAAGTAGTTCAGCTGCATGGTGCGCTCGAAGTCGTGGAAGCGGTCGAGGCTGAGCGTGATGCCGCGCCGGATCGAGCGCCCGGCGTTGTTGACCAGCATGTCCACGGTGGCGTGCTCGGCCAGGATCTCCTGCACGACGGCGTCGATGGAGTCGGTGTCCGCGAGGTCGGCGGAGTACGCGTAGGCGGTGCCGCCGCGGTCCTCGATCTCCTTCTTGGTCTCCTGAAGCTTGTCCATCGAGCGCGCCAGGAGCAGGGGGATGCCGCCGGCCGCGGCGATCTTGTGCGCGGCCGCCTTGCCGATGCCCGAGGACGCCCCGGTGATGAGGACCGTCTTGCCGTTGACGGCGCCCTCGAACGAGCGGTCCTTGAACAGGTCCGGGTCCAGGTTGCGCTCCCAGTAGTCCCACAGCTTCTCCGCGTAGTCCGCCAGCGGGGGGACCTCGATGCCGGAGCCCTCGAGCGCGCGCTCGGTGTCGCGCGTGTCGAACTCGGCCGTCAGCGCCAGGTTGTCGATCACGTCGTCGGGGATGCCGTAGTCGGACAGGACCGCGCGGCGCACGTTCTTGAACGCGGGCAGCTTCATCGCCATGCCGATCGCTCCGGTGGGCAGGGCCTGGATCAGGCGCGAGTCGATGCGCATCGCCAGCTGCGGCGCGTGCGCGGCCTTGGCGAACTCGTTGAGCGCCTCGCCCACGCGCTGGCGCCGCGGGTTCGTCAGGTGGAAGGCCTGGCGATCCAGCCCCTCCTGGTGCGCGATGTGGTCCATCGCCTGGGCCACGAAGTCGACCGGCACGATGTTGGTGTGGCCCAGCTCCGGGCCCACCAGCGGCACCCACTCCGGGAGCATGTGGCGCAGCTTCTGGATCAGCTTGAAGAAGTAGTAGGGCCCGTCGATCTTGTCCATCTCGCCGGTCCGCGAGTCGCCGACCACGACGGCCGGGCGGTACACGCGCCAGGGCGCCTTGACGCCCGTGCGGACGAGCTTCTCGGACTCGAACTTGGTCTTGAAGTACGGGTGGTCGAGCTTCTGGCCCTCGTCGAACATGTCCTCGCGGAACAGGCCCCGGTGCTTGCCGGCCGCGGCGATGGAGGACACGTGGTGGAAGATGCCCGGCTCGATCTCGTTGGCCAGGTCGATCGCGTTGCGCGTCCCGCCGACGTTGAGGGTCATGTTCGCCTCGGCGTCCGCGGCCATGTCGTAGACCGCGGCGAGGTGGAAGAAGTGGTCGACGTTGCCCTTCAGCTCGGCGATCGTCTCGTCGGAGACGCCGAGCTTGGGCTGGGTCAGGTCGCCGACCACGGGGACGATGCGATCCGGCTGACCCCAGCGCTCGATGAGCTTGTCCAGCCGCTCGGTGGACCCTTCGCGCACCAGCACGTAAATCTGCCCCTCGCGGTTCGCCAGCAGGCTCTCCACCAGGTTGCGGCCGATGAATCCGGTCGCGCCGGTAACGAAGTAGGTCATCTTGTCTCCCTCAAGTCGAACTGCGGCAAGCCTATTGGAGGTTGCCTATATGCCTGCGCCGCTTCCCCCGCGACCCTCGCCGCCGGCGAAGCGGGCGGCGCCCTCCTGTGCCACCTGGAGGGTGGCGAGGCCCGACTGCGCCTCCACGGCGAGCGCGGCGGGCAGCGGAAGGCCGAAGCCCTCGATGGCCGCGCGGCGGTCGGCCAGCATCGTCTGCTGGGGGACGGCGGCCAGGCCCTCGGCCATCTCCAGCGCGCGCTCCAGGTGGCGGCCGGGCTCCACCACCTCGGTGAGCAGGCCCATGGCCAGCGCCTCGCCGGTCTCGACGATCCGGCCGGAGAGGATCAGGTCCAGGCCGCGTCCGAGGCCGACGATGCGCGGGAGGCGCTGGGTGCCGCCGTCCACCAGCGGCACGCCCCAGCGGCGCTCGGGGAAGCCCAGCCGCGACCCCTGCGCCGCGATCCGCAGGTCGCACCACAGCGCCAGCTCCAGCCCGCCGGCCAGGCACCAGCCGGAGATCGCAGCGATGGTGGGCTTGGAGGCGGTGAGGCGGGTGAAGCCCAGCGGGCCGGCCGGGTCGGTCATCCGCGGGGCGAGGGTGTCGATCGCCTTCAGGTCGGCCCCGGCGCAGAACGCGACGTCGCCGGCCCCGCACAGGATCAGCACGCGCGCCTCGTCGTCGGCCTCGAAGCGCTCGTAGCCCTCCTTCAAGGCCTCGGCCGTCTTGCCGTCCACCGCGTTGCGGCGTTCGGACCGGTCGATGGTGAGCACCGCGGCCGCGCCGTTGCGCTCGTAGCGGACCTCGTCGCTCATCGGGTGCGGATCCTCCCATAACGCAGCGCGGCCCCGGGCAGGGAGTGCCGGGGCCGGGCTGGTCTACGAGGGGGTCTCTCGTGCCACCGCAGCCTCGCGCCTGGCGGGCCCGCCGGTGTGAAGAGTCGGTTACCTACCAGCCTGGGCGCGCGTGGCCGCGGGCGGCGGTGGCCTTGGCGGCCTGCTTGCGCGCCGCCTTGCGCTTGTCCAGGCGCCACTGGAGGAGGCTCATCAGCAGGATGATCAGCGGGAAGGCCGCGATCAGAATGAAGCCGGTGTTGGTGACGACCTTGTCGTCCGTCTCGCCGTAGACCCCTTCGCCGCCGTCCAGGCGGTCCACGCCGAAGGCTGCCGGGGCGAGGACGAGGAGGACGACGAGGGCGACGGAGAGGACGAGCGCGACGCGCGGCATGGCGCGAAAGCGTACTAGCCCAGGCGCTTCAGGAACGGGGTGACGGTGCGCAGGAAGAAGTTGTTCGAGGCCTTGCCCCAGAGGGGGTCGACATGCATCGCGCCCGGGTCGTTCACGTAGGTGGCGCGCGGTGAGTCGGAGCGGCGGAACAGTGCCTTCGCGCCCCGCAGGACCCGGCCGTTCGTGAGCGCGGTCTGGTAGGCGTAGATCGGCAGCTTCATGGTCTGCAGGTGCCACGTGCGCAGGCCCAGCATCAGCTCCGCGCGGTTCGTGGCGCTGAGTGGGCTGGCGGCGTCGAGGTCCAGTGTGAGGCGCCGCGGGAAGTACCACTCGACGCCGTTCACGGGCTCCTGGAAGAGCGCGGTCGCGATGTTGCGAACCGGTGTGCGCCCGCCGTCCACCCAGCGCTGCGGGTCTCCGGAGCCGGACAGGTTGCCGCCTCGCACCCACAGCAGCTGGAGGCTGCTCGGCGCGGTGTCACGGTCGAAGGAGTAGCCGAGCAGCGCCTGGTTGGTGACCGGGACCGGCGGCCGGAACATCGAGGGCAGCAGCGGATAGGACTGGAGCGCGGACGGCGCCTGGGGCCGGCGCTGGGCGAACATCGCGCCGGTCTCGCCCAGGACGCCGGCCGCCCACACGGGCAGGCCGGGGAGCAGGGCCGCGAACGGGTCGCCGCGGTTGATCGACGCCGCCGTGCGGCGCGCGTTCACCAGGCTGGTCCCGTTGAACGTGCCGAGCAGGCCGCCGTCGATCAGCACGAGTGCGTCGATGTCCTTGTAGCCCGGGCGTCCGGCGAAGTCCCACGTGGCGTAGGCCACGGCCGTGGCGGCCCCGAGCGAGTGGCCGCCCAGCGTCACCTTGCGCCCGCCCTGGTGCGCGCGCAGGATCACCCGGCGCAGGTCCTCCAGGGAGACCTTCAGGCCCCAGCGCCGCGCGAAGCTCGCCTGGCGGGCGCCATCTACCTGGCGGAACTTCAGCCCGCCGTAGTAGTCCAGCGCCTGCTCCGGGGTGTTGTGCGCCTGGAAGCGCGAGGTGTCCTCCAGCGCGTTGGACCGCCGGTCGACCGCCCACACCTGGAGCCCGGGCACGCGCTTGACGAGGTCGCGCGCCACCGGTGTGAAGGTGCCGGCGCCGGCGATGTAGCCGGGGACCAGGACGAGCACGCGCCGGGCGCTGGCCGGCCCGAACCGCTTCACCCGGACGTTGTCGTAGCGCGCGGGGGTGGACGGCTCGTCGTAGCCCTTGACGAAGAACGTGGACTCGGCGGAGGCCGCGGGCGCTCCCGCGCCGAGGAAGGCGAGGGCGGCGATGGAGGCGAGGAGAATGCGAGTGCGCATGTGGAGTCCGTCCCGTCTGCGGGCGAATGTATCAGGATGCCCATGCCATGAGCGCCATTTGCATCGCCTCCGACCTGGCCAAGGATGTGGCCGGAGTCCCCCTGCTGCGCGGGATTTCCTTCAAGTTGGAGCGTCGGGAGCGCATGACGGTGGCCGGTTCCAACGGCGCCGGCAAGACCACGCTGCTGCGCATGCTCGCCGGCGAGGCCTCCCTCGACGGGGGCGAGCTGGCCCTCGCGCGGGGCACCCGCGTGGCGCTGCACGACCAGCGCCCGCCGCGCGAGCGCGGTCTCTCGCTGCGCGACTACGTGCTGTCGGGATGTGCGGAGCTGGTGGCCGTGGAGGAGCAGCTGGCGTCGCTGGAGACCGCGATGGCCGGGGGCGACGCGAGCCCTGCCACCCTGGACCGCTACGCGCGCGCGCAGGCGCGGCTGGAGCACGCCGGGGGCTACCGGTGGCGCGACGAGGCGATCGCCGTGGCCCATGGACTGGGGTTCGCGGACGGCGACCTGGACCGTCCGCTGCACACGTTCTCCGGCGGCGAGCTGACGCGCGGCTCGCTGGCCCGGGCGCTGGCCGGCGACCCCGATCTCCTGTTGCTGGACGAGCCCACCAACCACCTGGACATCGACGCGCTGGAGTGGCTGGAGCAGCGGCTGGCGGGGCTGGACGCCGCGGTCGTGCTGGTCGCGCACGACCGCTGGTTCCTGGAGGCGGTGGGCACCTCGGTCCTGGAGCTCGAGGGCGGCCGCGGGCGCTTCTTCGCCGGGTCGTGGCACGCGTGGCGCAAGGAGAGCGCGGCGCGCGAGCTGGCCGCCGGCCGCGCGGCGGCGCGCCAGGAGGCCGAGATCGAGCGGCTGGAGCGCTTCGTGGAGCGCTTTCGCGCGGGCACGCGCGCCCGACAGGCCCAGGCCCGCGTGAAGCAGCTCGATCGGGTCGAGCGCGTGCAGGCGCCGACGCCCGGCGCGGGCCGCACGCTGGACTTCGACTTCGCGGCGCCGCAGCGCAGCGGCCGCGTGGTGTTCGAGCTGGAGGACGCGACGGTGCAGATCGGCGAGCGCGAGCTGCTGCGCGAGGCCGGCCTGTGGCTGGAGCGCGGTGAGCACGTCTCGCTCGTGGGGGCCAACGGGTCGGGAAAGACGACGCTGATCGACGTCCTGACCGGGCGCCGCGAGCCGGCGGCCGGAAAGGTGCGCCGCGGCCACAACGTCACGGTGGGCCTGCTCTCCCAGCACGCGGACGAGCTGGGGGAGACCGACACGGTGCTGGAGGCCGCCCAGCGCGCGACGGGGCTGACCCCGAACAAGGCGCGCGCGCTGCTCGGGCGGTTCCTGTTCTCCGGCGACGACGCCGAGAAGCCGGTGGGCGGGCTGTCCGGGGGCGAGCGTCGCCGCCTGTCGCTCGCCGTGCTGGTCCACTCGGGCGCCAACGTGCTGGTGCTCGACGAGCCGACCAACCATCTCGACCTCGACAGCCGCGAGGCGCTGGAGGACGCGCTGCGCGGCTTCGAGGGGACCGTGCTGCTCGTGTCCCACGACCGCGCCCTGCTGGATGCCGTGGGTACGCGGACGATCGCCGTGGAGGACGGGCGGCTGCGCTCCTACGCCGGGGGCTGGGCGGAATACCTGCGGGTGCGCGCCGAGCGCCGCGACGAGCCGCCGGCGCCGCCCGCACACGACTCTCGCCCGGACCGGGAACGGCCTCGCCGGCGTGATGGGACCGGGCCCTCCAAGAACCAGCTCCGGCGCCGCGCCGAGCTCGAACAGCGCATCGAGGAGGCGGAGGCCGGCCTGGCGGCGCTGGAGGACGAGCTGGGCGACCCCGGCGCGTGGAGCGACCCCGGGCGCGCCGCGGACTCGACCGCGCGTCACGAGGCGGCCCGCGGCGCGGTCGATTCGCTGTACGCGGAGTGGGAGCGCCTGGCCTGAGGTTCACTGCCCTTTCACGGCTGGGCAACGGCTGGGAAACATCTGATTTGCAGGGACGAAGCACACTGGCGCCATGCTCGAACGCCAGGATCTGCACCGGCGGCTGGGGATCAGCGTCCCCAGCGGATGGTGGCCCACCGCCCCCATGCTCAAGGGCCTGGAGGCCGCGGGCTTCCACTGGGTCCAGGTCCGCACGCCGCCGCGCTCCATGCTCTGCGACCGCGAGCGGCTGCTGCGCCACGCCGGGTCCCTGCGCCGGACGCTGGAGACCTGCGGACTGAGTCTCGTCCTCCACGGGCCCGACGATCTGAGCGCCGGGGACCCGGCGCACGACCGCGCCCTGGACGGCCTGCTGGACTACGCCGCGGCCGCGGGTGCGCGCTATGTCGTCTACCACGGCGCCAACTTCCCGGTTCCGACCGACGAGGTTTCGGGCGTGCGGGTCCGCGAGCGCGCCGAGCGCGAGGAGGCCTCGCTGCGCGCGCGGGTTCCGCGGCTGGAGCGCCTGGGCATCACGCTCGCGGTGGAGAACCTGGCGCCCGTGTATCCCGGGCCGCCGCGGCTGAGCCACGACCCGTCGCACGTCCACGCGCTGGTGCAGCGGCTGGGCTCGTCGCGGATCGGCCTGCTGTTCGACGCCGGCCACGCCAACGTGGTCGCGGGGCTGCGGGGCACGGACGTCCGGGCGCTGCTGGAGCCCGTCCTGGACGACGTCGTCCTCTTCCACCTGCACGACAACCTCGGCGCGCGCCGGGACCGCGGCTCTCAGCCCGGCCTGGACCCGCTGCGCCTCGATCTGCACCTCGCGCCGGGAAGCGGACGGCTGCGCTGGGAGGCCATCGCCCCCCTGCTGACCGCCGGCTCCGCGCCCCTCGTGCTCGAGGTGCATCCGCCGCACCGCCCCGAGCCGCTGTCGCTCGCCTCAGTGGCCGCAGAGCTCCTCCTCCGCGACCGCCCTGCGGTGGGCGGCCAGCGCTCGGGGCTGGTCGCGGTCCCGCCGGGCTAGAGCTCGCGCAGCAGCGCGTAGACGCGGCCCGCGATGTCGTCGCGCGTCGCCCGGACCTCCGCGAGCGGCCGTCCCGCCGGGTCGGCCAGGTCCCAGTCCACGTAGCGGCGGCCGGGGATGTAGGGGCACTCGTCGCCGCAGCCCATCGTCACCACGACGTCGGCCCACTCGGCCAGATCTGTGGTCAGCGCGCGCGGGACGCGGTCGCGCAGGTCGATGCCCAGCTCGTCCATGGCCTCGACCACCTCGGGATGCACCCGCTCGCCGGGCGTCGTGCCCGCGCTCGCGGCCTCGTGGCGCCCCTCGGCCGCGCGCTCGAACAGCGCCTGGCTCATCTGCGAGCGCCCCGCGTTGTGGAGGCAGACGAACAGCACGTGAGCCACGGGGCCAACGGTACTCGATTGACAACCATCTATTCAATAGGTATATGTATATAGATGCCCGTCGATCTTCCGCTCGCGCCCAAGCAGAAGCGCCCCGCCGGGGAGCCGTGCTGCGAGCCGGTCGTCTATCCCGACGTCCAGCGCGAGCAGGCCCAGCACCTGGCCGCCGTGGCCAAGGCGCTGGGGGACCCGATCCGCCTGCAGCTCGTGGACGTCCTGCGCAAGCACGCGGGCAAGGTGTGCGTGTGCGAGCTGGTGCCGCTGTTCGACGTCAGCCAGCCCACGCTCTCGCACCATCTCAAGGTGCTGCGCGAGGCCGGGATCGTCGACTCCGAGCGAGCGGGCCTGTGGGCTTTCTACTACGTCGTCCCCGATGCGTTGAAGGAGCTGGAGACATGGCTGAGCTGACCGAGACCCGCGAGCGCGTGCGCGAGCAGTACGCCCAGGCGGCCCGCGCTGGGACCGGCTGCGGGCCGGGCTGCTGCGAGGACCCCGAGGCCGTGTTCGGCGCCGGGCTCTACGACGAGCAGTCCAAGGCGCAGGCGCCGGAACAGGCGGTCGTGGCCTCGCTGGGCTGCGGCGTGCCCACCGCGGTCGCCGACCTCCACGAGGGCGAGACCGTCCTGGACCTCGGGTCCGGCGCCGGCGCCGACGTGCTCATCTCCGCCCGCCGGGTGGGACCGAGCGGCCGGGCCATCGGCCTGGACATGACCGACGAGATGCTGGAGCTGGCCCGCGCCAACGCTCGCGAGGCCGGCGTCGAGAACGTGGAGTTCCTCCAGGGCTACATCGAGGAGGTCCCGCTGCCGGACGCCACGGTGGACGTGGTGATCTCCAACTGCGTGATCAACTTGTCCGCGGACAAGGGACGCGTCCTGCGCGAGGTCGCGCGGGTGCTGCGTCCCGGCGGCCGGCTCGCGGTCAGCGACGTGATCGCCGACGAGGACATGGACGCGGCGACGCGCGCGGACATGGCGCAGTGGACCGGCTGCATCGCGGGCGCGCTCACCCGGGCGCAGTACGAGCGCGAGCTGACGGATGCGGGGTTCGTGGACGTGGAGGTCCGCGAGACGCACCGGGTCCACGAGCAGGCGGCCTCGGCGATC
Source organism: Solirubrobacteraceae bacterium (assembly GCA_033855845.1). GTDB lineage: Bacteria > Actinomycetota > Thermoleophilia > Solirubrobacterales > Solirubrobacteraceae > AC-38. The sequence goes on along the minus strand of JAWVFR010000054.1, from coordinate 17,315 downwards.
GTCCGGGCGCGGCGGCCGTGAGCGTCGACGCCCTCTTCTCGCCCCAGGACCTCTACCTGGCCTGGGAGCGCGAGCCCTGGTCCTCCCAGGAGATCGACCTCTCCGCCGACACCGCCTCCTGGGCGGACATGCAGGACGACGAGCGCGACGCCGTGCTGTGGGCGCTGTCCTCGCTGATCGTGGCCGAGGAGCGGATCACCACGCAGTTCACCGGGCTCGTGCTGGCCGCCGACGACGAGGAGGAGACCAGCTACCTGGCCACCCAGCAGGTGGACGAGGCCAAGCACCTCCAGTTCTACGCCCGCTTCCAGAACGAGGTCGTGGCCGACCCGGCCGCCATCGCGTTCCACGTGTCCCGCGCGCGCGAGCACCTGGGCGAGCCCTTCCGCCAGATCTTCGACCAGGCCCTGGTGCAGGCCCACGAGCGCCTGGTGGCCGACCCGCGCGACCGCGCGGCCAAGGTCGAGTTCGTGACCGTCTACCACCAGGTGATCGAGGGCACCCTCGGCGTGACCGCCTTCCACTTCATCACCAACTACCTCAACGAGCACCGGCTGGTCCCGGGCTTCGTGGAGGGCTACCGGCGCATCGCGCGCGACGAGCAGCGTCACGTGGCCTACGGGACGGGGTTCCTGCGCGGCGCCGTGGCGCAGGACCCGGCGCTCGCCGAGACCGTGCGCGGCGCCCTGCACGGGCTGCTGCCGGCGGTGGCCCAGGCGCTGGAACCGCCGCCCGCTCCCGGGAACGGCGGCGGCCCGGCGTTCGGCGTCGACCCGGCGGAGGTCCGCCAGTTCGCGCTCGAGGGGCTCAACCGCCGCCTCGCGGTCATCGGCGTCTCGCTCTAGCGTTCACACCGCTTTCACACGCCCTTCACCGCCGGGTAACCGGACGGCGCTGCGCCTGCGGGACGCTGCCCCGCGATGGAGGCCGCACGAAACGCCGAGATCCTGCGCGCCGGCCCGCTCGAGGTCCGCCCCGACGAGCACATGGCCCTGGCCGACGGCCGGCCGCTGACGCTGTCGCGCCGCGAGTTCGACGTCCTCATCGTCCTCGCCCGCCGTATGGGGCGGGTCCTGGGCCGCGAGCAGATGTTCGAGCTGGCGTGGGGCGACCGGATGCGCCCCGGCGACCGCTCGGTCGACGTCTACGTCCACAAGCTGCGGGCCAAGCTGGAGGCGGCCCTGCCGCAGTGGGCGTTCATCCACACCCACGTCGGGTTCGGCTACCGCTTCTCCTCCGAGCCTTCACATGGTTTTCACATCCCGTCCACCAATCGGTAACAGACTGCCCGGGGACCCGTGCGAGCCTCGCGGCAACCAAGCGAGGAATCGAACCAAGGAGTCTGCGTGAGACGCATCTCGAATCTGACGGCCCTCTGCCTCACCGGCGTGCTCGCCCTGGGCGTGGCCGCCTGCGGGAGCAAGAGCAAGAGCACGAGCGCCACGACCGCGAAGGGGCCGCAGGGCGGCACGATCAGCGGCGCCGGAGCCACGTTCCCGCGCCCGGTCTACGAGGAGTGGGCCAGCCGCTTCAAGGACGCCTACGGCACGACGGTCAACTACAACCCGATCGGCTCCGGCGGCGGCATCGCGCAGTTCACGGCCGGCACCGTCGACTTCGGCGCCAGCGACTCCGCGATGAAGGACACCGAGCTCGCCGCCGCCAAGAAGAAGGGCGATCCCGTCCACGTCCCGACCGTGTTCGGCGCCATCACCGTGTCCTACAACGTGTCCGGCCTGAGCAAGGGCCTCAAGCTCGACGGCGCCACGATCGCCGACGTCTTCCTGGGGAAGATCAAGAAGTGGGACGACCCGGCGATCGCCAAGCTGAACCCCGGCATGAAGCTGCCGGGCACCGCGATCACGGTCGTGCACCGCTCCGACGAGTCGGGGACCACGAAGCTGTTCACGTCCTTCCTGGCGGAGACCAGCCCGGAGTGGTCGAAGAAGGTCGGCTCGGACAAGACCGTGAAGTGGCCCACCGGCACCGGCGCCAAGGGCAACGACGGCGTCGCCGGCGGCGTGAAGCAGACCGACGGAGCCGTCGGCTACGTCGAGGAGGCCTATGCCCTCCAGAACAACTTCACCACCGCCGACGTGAAGAACAAGGCAGGTCAGTACGTGGCCCCGACCCTGGCCTCGACGTCCGCGGCCGGCGAGGGCCTGACCGTTCCGGCCGACCTGCGCTTCAGCGCGATCAACAAGTCGAGCAACCCGAAGGCCTATCCGATCGCCTCCGCCACGTTCCTGCTCGTCTGGCAGGACATGTGCAAGTCGGGCATCGCGAAGGACAAGGCCGTGCGGGTCTGGAACTGGCTGAACTACGGTCAGGGCCCCGGTCAGCAGGTGACCCCGCAGCTCCAGTACGCGCCCCTGCCGGCCACGCTGAGCCAGAAGGCCAAGGCCAAGGTGGACGGCCTGGTCTGCAACGGCCAGCCCCTCAAGACGGCCGCCGGCGTCTGAGGGCGGTTGGTGGAAGCCGGAGCCGCAACGGCGCAGGGCGGCGGCCGCTCGATCTTCGGGCGGTCGCCGCTCTCCCGGCTGCCGGACCGCCTGCTGCGCTGGGGCCTCACCGGCCTCGCGGCCGGCGTGCTGGTCCTCATCGCGTACTTCTTCATCCGCCTCTACCAGGAGGCGCACCCGGCCTTCGCCCGCTTCGGCGTCCTCGGATTCGTCTTCGACAACAACTGGGACGTCTCACGGGCGATCTACGGCGCGCTGCCCCTGGTCGTGGGCACGCTCGTCACCTCCGCGGTGGCCCTGCTGATCGGGGTCCCGATCGCCGTGGCGTCCGCGATCTACGTGACGGAGCTGTGCCCGCCGCGCCTGCGCCAGCCCCTGACGGTCATGGTCGAGCTGCTGGCCGCCGTGCCCTCCGTGGTCTACGGGCTGTGGGGGTTCTTCTTCCTCATCCCCAAGCTGCGCCCGGCCGAGCAGTGGTTCGCCGACACCTTCAGCTTCCTGCCCTTCGTCGGGGGCCACGTGGCCGGCCCCAACTACTTCGTGGCGGGGCTGATCCTGGCGATCATGATCCTGCCCATCGTCTCGGCGATCTCGCGCGAGGTGATGGCCACCGTGCCGGCCGAGCACAGGGAGGCCGCGCTGGCGCTGGGCGCCACGCGTTGGGAGATGATCCGCATGGCGGTGCTGCCCTACTCCCGAGCGGGCATCGCGGGCGCGGCCATGCTGGGCCTGGGCCGGGCCATCGGCGAGACCATCGCGGTGACCATCGTGATCGGCAACGCGCCGCAGATCGGCAAGCAGATCTTCGACCAGGGGTACACCCTGGCCGCGGTGATCGCCAACGAGTTCGGGGAGGCGGCCTCGGATCCGCTGCACCGCGCGGCGCTGATCGCCGCCGGGCTGGTGCTGTTCGTGCTCACGCTGGCGGTCAACTTCGTGGCCCGGTACTTCGTCGTGCGCGCCGAACGCGGGCAGCGCGCCGCCAAGGGCGTCGCCGCCGGGATGGCGGGATGACCGCGCTTCCCTCCATCTCCCCGGGGCGGCGCCGCCGGGACCGCGCGATGCGGGCGCTGCTGGCGCTGGGGACCGGCATCGCGCTCGTCCCGCTGGTGCTGCTCCTCTACTACCTGGTCCAGAAGGGGCTGGGCGCGTGGAGCTGGAGCTTCTTCACCGAGGATCCCTCGGGCCGGTTCTTCGGCAGCGCCGGGGGGGTCAAGAGCGCGATCCTGGGCACGATCGAGATCGTCGCGCTGTCCACGGTCGTGGCGCTCCCCATCGGGATCGGCGTCGCCCTGTACCTGGTCGAGTACGGCGGCCAGTCGCGTTTCGCCCAGGTCGTGCGCTACTTCGTCGACGTGATGACGGGGGTGCCGTCGATCGTCTTCGGCCTCTTCATCTACATCACGCTGGTGCTGGCCGGCACGGGCGGCGTTTCCTTCGCGGGCTGGAAGGGCTCCGTCGCCCTCGGCCTGCTAATGCTGCCGATCGTCACGCGCTCGGCCGAGGTGGTCCTCCTGCTGGTGCCCAACTCGCTGCGCGAGGCCGCGCTGGCCCTGGGGGCGCCGCGCTGGCGCGTGGTGCTGCGGGTCGTGCTGCCCACGGCGCTGTCCGGGCTGGTGACCGGGAGCCTGCTCGCCATCGCGCGCGCGGCGGGCGAGACGGCGCCCCTGCTCTTCACCGCCACCGTCGTCCAGGACACCACGTTCGACCTCAACGCCCCCATGAACTCCCTGCCCGCCCAGATCTTCAAGGACGTCGGTCAGGCCCAGGACCGGATCGTCGAACGCGCGTGGGGAGCCGCGCTGGCGCTCGTGGTCATGATCCTGTTGCTCACGACCTTCGCCCGCCTCGTCCAGCGAAGGAGCCGCCTGGCATGAAGCCCGATAGCCTCGACCTCGAGAGGGACATGACCGACCACACGACACGCCTCCCCGAGCCGACCGCGTCCTCTCAGCCGGCCGCCCCGGCGCCGGCGGCCGGGCACCAGGGCCGCCGCGTCATCCTCGACGACCTCCACGCCTGGTACGGCGACACGCACGCCGTCCGCGGCCTGTCGATGGAGTTCCCGCCCAACCAGGTGACCGCGATCATCGGTCCCTCGGGCTGCGGGAAGTCGACCATGGTCCGCTGCATCAACCGCATGCACGAGGAGATCCCCGGCGCCCGCGCGAGCGGCTCGGTGCGCCTCGACGAGGCCGACGTCTACGCGGACGGCGTCGACGTCGTGGCCGTGCGCCGGGTGGTGGGGATGGTCTTCCAGAAGCCCAATCCCTTCCCGACGATGTCGATCTTCGACAACGTCGCGGCCGGGCTGCGGCTGAGCGGGTCCGGCGGAGACATGCGCGAGCGCGTGGAGCGCTCGCTGCGCGGCGCCGGCCTGTGGGATGAGGTCAAGGACCGGCTCAGCGCTCCCGGGGTCAGCCTCTCCGGCGGCCAGCAGCAGCGCCTGTGCATCGCGCGGACCATCGCCGTGGAGCCCGAGGTCGTCCTGATGGACGAGCCGTGCTCGGCGCTGGACCCCGTGGCCACGCTGCGCATCGAGGAGCTGGTCGCCGAGCTCAAGAGCCGCTACACGATCGTGATCGTCACCCACAACATGCAGCAGGCGGGCCGGGTGGCGGACTCGACGGCCTTCATGCTCGACGGCGAGCTGGTGGAGCACGGGCCGACGGACAAGATCTTCACCAACCCCGACGATCCCCGCACCGAGCAGTACGTGACCGGGAAGTTCGGCTGATGGTCGAGACCCGGGCCTCGTTCCAGGAGGAGCTGCACCGGCTGGAGGAGATGGCGCTGGGCGGGCTGGACATGGTGATAGACGCGCTGGACCGCTCCGTCGAGGCGCTGACCCACCGCGACGTCGAGCTGGCCGAGCTGGTGATCTCCGACGACGACCGCATCGACGGGCGCTACCTGGAGGTCCACCAGGGGATCCTGACCCTCCTGGCCACGCAGGCCCCGGTGGCCGGCGACCTGCGCCTGGTGGCGGCGCTGCTGCACGTGATCAAGCACATCGAGCGCATGGGGGACCAGTGCGTGAACATCGCCAAGATGGTCCCGCTCGACGGGTCAGACCCCCCGGTCGAGCCGCAGATCATGGACCGCATCGAGCGCATGGGCCGGTGCGCGCGCTCGGAGGTCTCCCAGTCCAAGCAGTGCTTCGCGCTGCGCGACGAGCAGCTGGCCGAGGACCTGGTGCGCCAGGACGAGGAGGTCAACAAGCTCAACCGCGAGATCTTCCGGATCGCGCTGGACATCGGCGACGACGCGGACCGCCGCGAGTGGGCGATGCACATGATCCTCGTGGCCCGCTGCCTGGAGCGCATCGGCGACAACGCGGTGGACATCGGCGAGCAGACGGCGTTCGTGGTCACGGGGCTGTTCCGGGAGTTCTCGGACGCCTCGCACACCGCGCCCCGGTAGAACTCCCGGCTGTGCAGACCGACGAATTCGCCGCGCTCGTCGACTACGACGAGCACCACTGGTGGTACGTGGGCCGCCGGCGCGTGCTCCACGCCGTGCTGCAGAAGCTCGACCTCCCGGCCGGGGCCGAGGTGCTGGACGCGGGCTGCGGCTCGGGCCGCACCATGGACGACCTGGGCGCCTACGGCTCGGTGTGCGGGTTCGACCTCAACCCGCTGGGGGTGGAGCACGCGCGGGGCCGCGGCCACGCCGACGTGCAGGCGGCGCGGGTGGAGGAGACGCCCTACGAGGACCGGGCCTTCGACCTCGTGACGTGCCTGGACGTGATCGAGCACACCCCCGACGACGTGCGCTCCCTGCGCGAGCTGAAGCGCATCGTGCGCCCCGGCGGCTGGCTGGTGGTGACGGTCCCGGCCTACCAGCTGCTGTGGTCCTCCCACGACGTCGCGAACGAGCACTACCGCCGCTACCGGCGCCCGCAGCTGCGGCGCGCGGCGCAGGCCGCCGGCTGGGAGGTCCGCGACTGGACCTACTTCAACAGCCTGCTCTTCCTGCCCGGGGCGGTCGTGCGCATCGGCGAGCGCCTGCGCCCGGCGGGCAAGCGGCGCGGGCGCCCCAACGTCGCGCTGACCCCGAGGTCGCTCGACGGCGTGCTGGAGTGGCCGATGCGCATGGAGGCGGCGCTGATCCGGCGCGGGCTGCGCCTCCCGGTGGGGATGTCCCTGCTGATGGTGCTGCGCCGGCCCGGCGACGGCGATCCGGACGACGGCGGGCGCCGCGGATCCGAAAACCCGCAGCTTGCGGGATCGGTTGTGAAGAACCTGTAATCGCCCGGTTCGGGGCGCCGCGGGCGTCCTGATCGGCCACTATCCTCCGATCACGATGTCGACCAGTCCCCAGGCGGGGTCCGCTTCGATTCGCCTCGCCGTCATCGACTCCGACTCCGGCTTCCTGCAGGTCCTGACGCGTCGCCTCGACGCCATGGGCTGGCAGTACCGGGTGCTGAGCACCACGCTCCCGCTCGAGGACGTGGTCGCCATGCGCCTGAACGCGGTGGTCGTGGACCCGGCTCTGCTGGGTTCCGAGGGCGAGGCCTGGCTGGAGCGGCTGTGCACCTCGCTCCCCGGGCTGGGCGTGGTCGTGTGCACCGGGCGCTCGACCGTGGCCCAGCGCGTGCGCGGGCTGCGCCTGGGCGCCGACGACTGGCTGACCAAGCCCTGCCATCCCGAGGAGCTGATCGCCCGGGTCGAGGCCGTCGTGCGTCGCCGCCGGCGCGCCGAGCCGCGGGTGGACGCGGGCCCGGTGGTGGCCGGCGAGGTGGAGATCCGCCCCGACCAGTTCCAGGCCTTCGTGTCCGGGCGCTCTGTCGATCTCACCCGTAGGGAGTTCGAGCTGATCCAGCTGCTGTCGGATGCGGCCGGCCAGGTGCTGGAGCGCGAGCAGATCTACCAGCGGGTGTGGGGCTACGCGATGGCCCACGGCGATCGCAGCGTCGACGTCTTCGTGCGCAAGCTGCGCCACAAGCTCGAGCAGCACTCGCCCGGGTGGAAGTACATCCACACGCACTTCGGGATCGGGTACCGGTTCGCGCCCGAGCCGGCGGTCGGGGAGTCCGATGGGGCCGCCGCGCCGGAGGCCGCTCCCGCCGAGGCCCGGCACGCCGAGGACCCCGTAGCCGCGCGCTAGGTTGGTCCCGTGCGGACCGTCGTAAACGTCGCAATCATCCTGGGCCTGGCCGCCCTGATCGCCTTCCTCCCGGGGGCGGGCGTGGCGGCGGGGTTGTTCGTGTGGCTGGTGGGGATCGTCTTCTGGGGCGCGCTGGCCTGGTTCATGGCCCGGATGTACCGCGAGTACCGCGAGGAGCTGTACGGGCTCGGCGACCGGGCGCGGGCGGTCCTGTACGTCTCGATCGGCGTCATCGTGGTGACGCTGACGGCCACGAGCCGCCTGTGGAGCACACCCGCGGGGATGCTCGCGTGGTTCGCGCTGATGGGCGCGGCGCTGTACGGCCTGTTCTCCGTGTGGCGCCAGTACCGCACCTACTGACCTTCTCCGCACTTCCGTAACGCCCGCGCGTGGTCGTGCAACCCCCGCCCGGTGAGGGTGGGCGGCGTGTTTCGATCCCGGCTCCCCGCACGGTTCCTGGCACGGCTTCTCGGCCCTGCCGGCAGCCGCCGCGCGCCGCGGTCCGGTCGTGCGTCGCTCGCGCGGATGGAGGCCGGCCAGGCCTCGGTCGAGCTGGTCGCGCTGTTGCCCCTGATCGCCCTGCTCGCGCTCGCTCTGTGGCAACTCGCCGTCGCCGGGCAGGCGGCCTGGCTGGCAGGCGCGGCCGCCCGCGCCGCGGCGCGCGCCCACGCGGTATCCGGCGACGAGGCCGCGGCGGCCCGCGGCGTGCTGCCGCCCCGCCTGGAGCGCGGCCTGCGCGTGCGATCCCGCGAGGACGGCGGCGTCGAGGTCCGGATCGGCGTGCCCTCCGTGGTCGGCGCCGGCCGCCTGACCACAGTCGTCTCCCGGGCCCGCCTGGAGGACCAGTCGCCGTGAGGGTGCATGGCTCCCTCTCTCCGCGGTCCCAGGCCGGCCAGGCGGTGGGGTCCGCGCACCCGTCCCCGTCTCCGCGGTCCCAGGCCGGCCAGGCCGCGGTGGAGGTGGTGGGGATGCTCCCGCTCTTGGGGGTGGCAGGCATGGCCGTCCTACAGCTCCTGGCGGCTGGGGCCGCGCACGAGTACGCGGGCCACGCCGCGGAGGCGGGAGCGATCGCGCTCGCGGGCGGTCACGACGCTCGGATCGCCGCGCGCGAAGCGATCCCGGGCTGGTCGCGCGACCGCATGACGGTCGCCGTGGACGGCCGTCGCGTCCACGTCCGCCTGCGCCCGCCCGCGATCCTGCGCTCCGTCGGCGACCTCCTCGCCGCCGAGGCCAGAGCCGACGCGGGGCCGGCGGCATGACCCGAACCGCCTTGACCCTGGTCCGGGACTTCTTCGTCGCGCCCGAGCGGGCCGCGCCGCGGGAGACGGCGGGACCGGTGCCGCCGGTGGTGGTCGTGCTCGGCGATGTCCGCGTGGTCCCGGCGCTCGCGTGCGCGGCCGCGGTCGAGCTGGCGCGCATTGAGCACTGGTCGCATGCGGCCGTGTGCCTGTGGCCGGGTGAGCGCCGGCCGGCAGCGCGGCTTCCGGCTTCCGGCGTGGCACGCCGCACGGCCACGCGGCTGGCCGCCCGGGGTTGCGAGGCCGACGCGAGCGCCCGCCTGGCGCGCGCGTTCCTACCCGACGAGCCGGTGGCCGCCGCCGCGGCGGCTCAGCGAGTGGCCGCGGCCGCGGACTGCCCGCTGGTAATCGGGCTCGCCGGCGCTCGCACGCCTCACCTCGAGGCCCTGCTCACGCTCGGCGACGCGGTGATCCTCGCGCGTCGGCCGACCGACTCGCCCGCGCTGGCCCGCCTCGCCGAGGCCGGCCTCGCCGCCCTGCGGACGCCGGTGTTCACGTGCGAGGCCCCGGCCGGCGCGGCCGTCCGCGCCATCGCCACCGCTGGCCTGCGGGCGCCGTCGCCGGTCCGGACCCAGATCGCCCCTGTCCTCGGGATCCTCGCGTGAGGGGCGAGCGGGGTCAGGCGGTGCTGCTCCTGGTCGGAGCGCTGGCCGCGGTGCTCGTCGGCGCGTTCGTGTTGGGAGCGATCGCTCGCGGCGTGGGAGCCCAGGGGCGCGACCAGCGCGCGGCCGACCTCGGCGCGCTCGCGGGCGCTCGGGCGATGCGGTCCGTGTACTACCGCCTGTTCGAGCCCGCCGTCATCCGGGGCGTGCCCAACCCACACCACATGTCGCGCGGGGAGTACCTGCGCCGAGGCAGGGAGGCCGCGGTGGAGACGGCGCGACGCAACGACGTCGACGACGTGTCCGTGTCGTTCCCGGACCGCGGCGAGATCGCGCCCGTGCGGATCCGGGTGACGGTCGGAGACCCCGTCCGGGTCCCGTCCGGCGGCCGAGGCGATTCAGGACGGCCCTCCGGCCGGGCGGGTCCCTCGCCGGAACGCCCGACGGACGGTCGCGCCATGGAGGCCGCCATCCGCGCGGTCGCCGAGGCCGAGCTGGCGCCACCGGGCGGCGGCCTGGCCGCCTTCGCCTCCGGGGGCGGCTACTCCGGCCCGCTCTCCTACCGGCAGGGCAAGCCGATGCGTCCGGACGTGGCGCTGGCGTTCGACCGGATGGCGGCGGCGGCGCGGGCGAGCGGAGTCTCGCTGGCCGTCGTCAGCGCGTTTCGCAGCGACGCCGAGCAGGCGGTGCTGTTCGCGCGCCACCCGGACCCGCGCTGGGTCGCGCCGCCGGGCCATTCGCTGCACCGCAACGCGACCGAGCTCGATCTCGGGCCGCCGGGCGCGTACGGGTGGCTGGCGGCGAACGCGACGCGGTTCGGCTTCCTCAAGAGATACAGCTGGGAGCCCTGGCACTTCGGATACACGCGCAGCCCGGGATCGGTGTCGGTCGGGTTCAACCTCGCGGGTGGGGGAGACGGAAGGACCGGGCGCGGGATGCCCTCGTTCGTGCCGGCCCGGTTCGCGCCGGCGATCAACGGGGCGGCGCAGCGCTGGAGCGTGAGCGCGGCGCTGCTCAGCGCGCAGCTCTACGCCGAGTCCGGCTTCAATCCGTTCGCGACGAGCAGCGCCGGAGCGCAGGGGATCGCGCAGTTCATGCCCGGCACCGCCCGCTCCTACGGCCTGGCCAACCCGTTCGACGCCACGGCGGCGATCAACGCCCAGGCGCACATGATGCGCGACCTGCTCGGGCGCTTCGGCTCCGTGCCCCTCGCCCTCGCGGCGTACAACGCCGGCCCGGGCGCGGTCGGCCGCTGCGGCTGCATCCCGCCCTACCCCGAGACCCGCGGCTACGTCGCCCGAATCCTCGGCCTGCTCTCCGGCGCCGGCGACCCCAGCGCCCTCAGCGGGCTGGCCGTGCGGCTCGTGAGCTAGATCCGGAGAGCTTTATGAGGTCAAGGGACGCCTTGTTTCGCCGCCGCGTCGGGGGTAGGGTGCCAATGCACTGATCCCCGGATAATCGATCCCACTAAATCCGTTGTGAACGAACTCTCGAGATGCGGCGAGACTGACGCCGGTTGAGCCCGACCGGAACCCCCAGTGCGCAGCACCCGGCCGTTCGGCTCAGGTTTCGGCGTAGCGTCGAGAAGCTATCGCCGGGGCAGCTGGACGCGTTGCGGGACAGCTTCGCCAAGATGATGGCGATCTCCGACGAGCGCGGCTACCAGTACTTCGCCGGAATCCATGGCTACCCGCTGCCGGCGTATTGCGACATCGCACACGGGCACGCGACGTACTTCCTTCCCTGGCATCGCGCGTACCTGTACTTCTTCGAGCGGGCTCTGCTGACGCAAAACCCCGCCGGCCAGCTCGCCTGGTGGGACTGGACCTCGCCGAAGTCCCAGCGTGACGGCCTGCCGGACGCCTACAGGACGAAGACGGGTGCGGGGAAGCGCAACCCCCTCTTCGAGGCCAAGGTCAACGATCAGGCCCTGGCTCAGGGGAAGCGCACAGGCGACCCGCGCTCGACACCCACGCGACGCGCGCCCGGACAGCCGGGCAGCAACCCGCTGCCGACAGCCGAGTTCGTCACCTCAATGCTGGAGCTGAGCGACTTCACCGACTTCTCGAACCAGCTGGAGCAGGCGCACGGCGATGTCCACATGTGGGTGGGCGGGCACATGAGCGACATCGCATTTGCCTCCTATGACCCGATCTTCTGGGCTCACCACACGATGATCGACCGCATCTGGTATCTGTGGCAGCTCAAGTGGGGAAAGCGGCCACCGGCCGCGGTTCTCGACCACGCCCTGCCGCCCTTCGCGATGACCGTCCGCCAGACGCTGGACATCCACGCGCTGGGCTACGAGTACGCCGCATCGACCGCCCACGCGCCGGCAGCCCCCGCCTGATGGCGCGCTACCACTCCAAGTCGCTCGAGGTCCCGCCCCACGACCCGGAGGCGCCGTACACCCGGGCCGACCTCATCTTCTACGGCGTCGACCACCGCGGCCCGTCCTACATCGGCCGCGTGTTCCTCGACAACAAGGCGGCGGACGAGACGACGCCGCTCGTGCCGGAGTCCGGGTACGCGGGCTCCTTCACGGTGTTCGGCCACAACGGCTGCGCCGGCGATGAGGGGCATTGCGACGTGCCGGAAGGGCCGCGCGATCCGTTCGACCTGCGGCCTCCCCACCCGCTGGAGCCGCTCACCCAGACCGTCAACGTGACCGACGCGTTGCGCCGGATCACCAAGAAGAACGTGACGGTGACGGTTGTGCCGGTGGAGCCGGCCCCGAAGCCCAAGCTGAGCGACGCTCTGGCGTTCGACAGCGTCCGCCTCACGACCTACGACTAGCCAGGGAGGCCCTGGAGATGCCCAAGGAACACGTCGGTGACCCAGTCGATCTGATCACCGCCGACCATCCGCCGCGCAGCGACTCGCCCGAGTACAGGGCAAGCCGCAAGACGCTGATGGAGAAGTACGGTGGCGGCTGCTTCATCTGCGACGGGCCCATAGATCTCTCCCACCCCGAGGTCGAGGATGCCAAGGGCCTACAGGACCACCACGGCGGCGGGATCTACGTCCAGTTCGGCGGCCGGCCCGTCCTGGTCGCCCTGGGGACGCTGCAGCTGGAGTGGTCCGAGGGCTGGGGCGCCGACGCGGCTGTCGTCGCGGGCATGGTCGCCAACACCAACACCCTGCTGAAGCAGCTGAAGGAGCCGACCTATGACGAGCCGATCACCGACACCAAGAGCGTCATGGCCTATGTGGACTCGATCTTCAACGCCAACGTGAAGCTGTGCGCGGCCCACCACATCGGCCATCCCGCCCAGAAGTCGCTCGACCGCCGCGGCCACGAGGCCGTGGGGATCCACAACGTGCCCCTGCCCGTGCTGCTCTACCAGCTCTTCTGCGACTGGGAGCACTGGGACATGTTCGCCGGAACTACGGGAACGCTGGCCGTCGCGCCCGACTCGCGCCGGCCGGGAGCTGCCGTCGTCCTGCACGTCGACGCCGCCCATTCCGACCGCAAGATCGTCGAGGCCGGCATCGAGGGCAAGCAGGTCATTCTTCCGCCCGATCACCCCGCCTGCAAGGCGGCCCACCGCACGAGCAAGTACACGACCGCCGCGCACGCTGGCTGACCGCGACCCCGGGTTGGGCCGCGCCGCTACCGCGCCCGCAACCGCACCGCGCGGGTGCTGCGCGACGTGTTGCCGCCGGCGTCCGTCGCGCGGGCGCGGACGTAATAGGTGCCGGTCGGCACGGTGCGCCGGGAGCGCAGGGTCCATCGGGTCGCGCCGGTGGCCGGCAGCCACAGGGTGCGGCGGCAGCTGCGGACGGGGGTGAACCGGCCGTCCGCGCGCAGGAAGCGGCACCGCCGCCCGCTGGCGCGGGCCGCGGAGACCGACACCTGCTTTACGGCCCCCGGGCGGGCTCGCAGCGCGCCTGTCGCCGGGCAGCCGAGGTCGGACGCGCGCCCCGTCACGTGCAGCTGCGACCGCACGCGGGCCACGCCGCGCGCACCGAGGCTCACCCGTGGCGCCAGCGCGTCGCGGCAGGCGCCGATGGAGTCGCCCGAGCCGGCGAGCGTCACCGTCTGGCCGCACTCGGGGAGGTCGATGGTCACCGGGCCGTCGGTGACGACGTGCAGGAAGACGTCGCAGTCCACGCGCGCCCGCGCGACGTTCACCGCGAGGTGCCGGATGTTCTTCGCCGTCACGTTCAGGCGGTTGCGGACGGGCGTCCGGGGCGCCGGCCCCCAGGTCTGCGAGAGGCTCTGGTAGCTCAGCGCGGGCACGTTTCCGCCGGTCAGGGTGCCGCCGCCCGTGCGGGTCCCGCTCGGCGTCGGGTCGCCGACCCCGAACGCCTCCGAGCGCACGTCGATCGTGCCCAACGGCGCCGGCCCCGTGCCGTCGCGCAGCCGCAGTCCCGACAACCAATACGCGTGGTCCGAGGGAGAGTCCGTGGCGGCGAACTGCATCTTGGGGTTGACGACGTAGGTGACATGCGGCGGATTGCGATCCACCTTCTCCGTCCCCAGGAAGTCGGCCGCCGGCGCGAACTGGTCGACGTAGGCGAGCGTGAGGTGCTCGGCGGGCGCGAACGTGTCGAACTCGTAGCGCAGCCCGAGCGAGTCCATCCGGGCGCGCTGGGCCTGGGTCCCCGAGTAGGGCACGAGCTCGTCGCTGGCCGCGACCCACATCAGGAACGGGATGTTGCGCAGGGACTCCAGCTGGCGGTAGGTGTTGGTGTAGGCCCCGCCGCTCGGCTCGCCCTGGCCCGTCCAGATGCCGACGCCCGGCGGCCCGACGGTCGGCTGAGCCCGCGCGAACAGGTCCGGGTACTGCACGGCCAGCTTGAACGTCGAGTAGCCGCCCATCGAATAGCCGGCGATGGACGTGTAGTCGGGGTCCAGCCGCCAGCGGCTCGCCACGTCCGCCCACACCTCGAACAGGTCGGCCGCGACGTAGTCCCAGGTCCAGCCGTCCACGCCGCGCCCGGACGGGGTGATCACGATCGACCCGGTGCCGCGCTCGCCGAACTGCGACTGGTTGCGGCTCCCCAGGAACTGGTTGTACATCGCCGCGTGCGAGTGGATCAGCAGCTGGAGCCCGTACCCGCCGGGCGGGGGCGGCTTGCGGGGGATGTAGATGGCGTACGGCTGCAGGCGGCTGCGCAGCTCGCCCGTGCACTTGTTGTCGGCCGGGATCGTGTCGTCGCAGATGCTCGAGTAGTCGGCGCCCTGCGCGGTCTCGAAGTGGCTGGCGACGATGCGGTCCATCGGGCCGTTGACCGGGACCCCGCCGCGCTTGCCCGCCATGTCATCGCGGGTGCCGGCCGCGAGCTTGCCGAAGTCCACGTTCGCGTGGAACGGAGTCATGTCGCCCTTGGCCAGCGAGACGCCCTGCTCGTGGTCGCGCCACCAGCGCACGTCGGACAGGTCGGCGCCGATGTTGCCGACCTCGGGCAGCGGCTCGTCGTAGCGGAAGGCGGTGTTGAAGAAGCCGGCCGGGCTGGACAGCGACCCGGCTCCGCCCGGGTGCGTGGCGTCGGCGTTCCCGCGCGGCAGCAGGTAGGCGTTGGCGGCCTTGTCCCACAGGCCAACGCCTGCGGCCAGGCGCACGGTCGAGGTCCCCGGGTTCCAGGCGCCGTGCGGCACGCGAACCTCGATCTGGCGGCGAACCTCGTCCGTGCTCACCGTCGGCGCGACGGCCGCCGGGCGGCCCGTGGCGGCATCGATCAGCGACACGGAGCTCCCGTGCACCGTGAGGAACATCGCCGCTGGAGAGGAGACCTTCGCGCCGTGGGGCCACGTGCGCGGCGCCGCCGAGGTGCCGATCGCGATCGTCGTGCCCACCAGCGACGGGTCCTTCATGGTGTTCAGCGTGATCCGGAACGCCGTGGCGCCGGCCAGCGGCTTGACCCGCAGCTCCACCAGGTCGGCCGCATTGTTCGCGTACGCCGCGCCGGTCGGGTACGTGTAGGTGCCGTTGGGAATGGCGAAGGTGTCGCCCGCGGCGCGCGGGTCGTTCCCGTCGCGCTGGCCGCCGTTGGCCCCGTGGTCGTCGAACAGGTAGTCCTGGTAGAGGAACTCGCCGTTGCGGTAGGCGCTGGTGCCCGAGACCAGGATGGGCGTCGCCTTCCAGACCCCCGTGTTCTCGAGCTGGGGCGCGCGCGCCGGTGGAGCGTAGAGGATGTCGGGTCCGGGCCGCGGGCCGGGGCCCGAGTACAGCGACGAGCCGGGCGCCGCCCCGGGCACGAAGAGCGCGGCGGCCAGCGCCACCATCCCCGCCCGGACGAGTCTGCCTCCCAGCACGCAGCGGACGCTACCGCAGCCGGGCCGGTGAGGCCGCCAATTCCCGGCGCCCTCCAGCGACCGCTCGGACGCCCTTGACCAAACAAACCGGATCTAGGTAGATTGGCTCCTCACACCATCAACGGACGGAGGGAAGGAACGATGGCTGAATTCCGAGTCGTGATCGACGAGGTTGAGCTTTCCGAGGAACAGCACAAGGCGATCAACGCGTCCATCCAACGCGCGGTGCTCCCGCACCTGGCGGATCTGGGCCTCAACGCCGACCGGCCGGTGATCGCGATCCCCGACAAGCGTCACTGGCGCGGCATCTGGATCGGTCCGATCGACCGGGGTGTCCTCGAGCAGCAGATCCCGCAGCTCGACAAGTACTTCGGGCGGTGAGCGACCCTCCGGACGGGGAGGGGCTCACCTGTCCGAGCGCGCGCTGCGAGCCCGGCGCCTCGCTGATCGCGGTCCTCGGCCCCCAGGCGCGCCTCGCACACGTGACCCCCGCGCTGCCGGTGGACGCGGAGTTCATCGAGCGCGCGTCGCGGGGCGGGCCGCCGGAGGCCCGCATGCGGTTCGCCTCGCCCTGCGTCGAGGGCCGCTGCGCGCAGTGGACGGGAACGGGCTGCGGCGTGATCGCGGACGCGATGGCCGCGGATCTCCCGACGGTCGAGAGCCGGCGCCTGCCGCGCTGCGCCATCCGGCCGCACTGCCGGTGGTACCACCAAGAGGGCGGCGCCGCCTGCCGCGCCTGCCCGCTGATCCTGACCGACGTCGGCGCCGGCTAGTAGACGACTACGGTCAGACGGTACGTCTGGGACGGCCGCGTGGGCTGCCCCGGGGGGAAGAGCTGGAGCTTGAGCGTGGTCGTGCCGCGGCCGACGGCGCGCCAGCGGTACACGTGGCGGCCCGGCGCGCCCGCGGTCGGCGGGTTCGTCGCCGGCGGCGCCACGAAGCGGTCGGACAGCAGCCTGAGAATCGCGGTCCTCGGCTTCTTGACGATCCGCCAGGCGTAGCCGGTGCCCGGTGTCTCCGAGAGCGAGACCTGCAGGATGTCGCCCCGGCTCAGCCGCGCCGTCTTGCCGTTGTCCGCGGCGGTGGCGCGCACCTCGAACGCCGCGGCGCTCGAGGCCAGCGCCCCGAGGAGGAGCAGACCGGCGAGAAGTGAGACGTAGAGACGACGCACGGACCGACCGTAACAGATTTCAGACGAGCGACGGAGCCGCGTCACGGACGGGGGCGAGCTCCACCGGGATGCCGTTCAGGACGGCGTTGCCCGACACCCGGTCCACCAGCGTCTCGTCGGCCAGCAGGTTCGAGTTGGTCCCCGCGTGCGCGGAGGCGACGGTCATCTCCACGCCGTCCTGATCGTGGCCCCACCCGTGGGGGATGCTCACCACGCCCGGCATCACGGCGTCCGTGACCTCCACCGGCACCTGCACGGCGCCCGTCGCGGAGGACACGCGCGCGGGCTCGCCGTCGGCCAGGCCGAAGCGCTCGGCGTCGTCGGGATGGACGTGCATCGTGCAGCGCGTCTTGCCCTTGACCAGCGGCTCCAGGTTGTGCATCCAGGAGTTGTTGGAGCGCAGCTGGCGGC
>JAWVFR010000053.1:0-60308 GCA_033855845.1 Solirubrobacteraceae bacterium | reverse complement strand
GGGACCCGCGAGGCCGGCGTTGGTGGTCGTCGCGCCCAGGAAGCCCGCGGCGCGTACCGCGTCGACCACCTTGGCGTCGAAGCGCCCGGCCGGGTAGCAGAAGAAGTTCACCGGGACGCCGTAGGTGCGGCGCAGCTCGGCGCGCGCGTCGGCGATCTCGTGGCGCAGACCGGCGGCGTCCACGGTCGTCAGGTCCGGGTGGGTGTAGGTGTGCGCGTCGACCTCCCAGCCCGCCTGGATCAGCCGGCGCACGTCGGCGGGCTTGAGGTCCTGGCGGGTCTGGTTGATCTGCAAGTTCAACACCCCCGGCCAGCCGTGCCCGCGCAGGACGGGCATCGCGTTGGAAAGCTGCGAGTGGTAGCCGTCGTCGAAGGAGAACACGATCGGCTTGGACGGCAGCTGACCGCCGTGGTGCCAGGCGTCCCACACCTGCTGGAGCGTCACGCCGTGGTAGCCGTGGTCGGCCAGCCATCGGGTCTGCGCCTCGAAGTCGGCCCGCGAGACCCACAGCTGCGGCTGGGCCGTGCCCGGCGGGGGCGCGTTCATCACGTGGTACATGAGGATCGGGACCCGCTCGCGCGGCGCGCGGTGGGCCCCCGGCAGGGGCGCAGCCGTCGTGCGCGCGGTGCCCGGCGCGGAGCCGCCAGGCTTCGCGGGTGCGCTCGCAGAACCGCCGCCGCCACCCCCGCCGCAGCCGGCCAGGGCCACCGCGCCCAAGACGCAAATCAGGAAGCCCCGCACCGGCTACTTCACCCCCGCGGACTGCAGCTTGCGGGTCAGGCCGTCCGCCCCGTCGCCGTTGCGGATCGGGATGCGCTTGAGCTCGTAGGGCGGGTCCTGCGGCGACGCCAGCCCCTCCTGCAGGGTCACGGCCCCCAGGAAGCCCGCGCTCTGCACGGCGCTGGACACGCGCTGGTCGAACTTCCCGGCCGGATAGGACAGGAACTCCACGCGCCGGCCGAACTGGCGCTGGAGCTCGCGCCGCGCGCCCCCGATCGCCTGGGCCAGCTGCTCGTCGGTGGCGGACAGGATGTCGCCCTGGCCCGACGGCTGGGCCCCCAGCTCCCAGCCCGCCTGGATCAGCTCCTTGACCTCGGTGTCGGGGAAGTCGGACTGCGTCTGGGCCGGGTCGAGGAAGAGCGTGGCCGGGAAGCTGTGCTCGCGCAGGACGGGGAACGCGTTGGACCAGACGCTGTGGTAGCCGGTGTCGAAGCTGATCACGATCGGCTTGGAGGGCAGGACTCCGTTCTCCTTCCAGGCCGCCCACAGCTGACGCAGGGTCACCGGGTGAAAGCCCTGGTCGGCCAGATACGTCATCTGCGCCGTGAACTCCTCGGTCGGCACCCAGATGGACGGGTCCGCCACGCCCGACTTGGGCTGGTTGATCACGTCGTAGGCCAGGATCGGGACGGACTCGCTCGCCGCCCGGTGCGCGCCCGGGGCGTTGGCGGGCACGCCGGGCTCGGCCGGGCCGGCCGGCGCGGCCGGCTGGGTCGTGGTGGTGGTGGGGCGCTTGGGCGTGGTGGACGTCTTGGACGTGGTGGCCGCACGCGAGCCACCCCCTCCCCCGTCGCCGCTGGACATCGCCAGGACCACGGCCAGCAGGAACATGACGAACGCGGTGACGAGCGCCGCCACGGCGACGGTCCGAGCGTGCCGGGACGGCGGCCGCTCGCTCATGCCGCGTCGAGGGCCTCGTTGACCAGGGCGTCGGCCCGCGCGTTGTGCTCGCGCCGCACGGAGCGCACGGCCCAGCGCTCGAAGGGCCGCAACGCGGCCAGCGCCTCGGCGTGCAGGGGCTTCAGCCCCTCGTGCTTGACCTTGTACCGCCCCGCGACCTGGCGCGCCACCAGCTCGGAGTCGTTGACCACCTCGACCTCGCTGGCGCCCAGGGCCCGGGCGCGCTCCAGCCCCAGCAGCAGCGCGCGGTACTCGGCCACGTTGTTGGTGGCCTCGCCGATCCGGGCGCTGGACTCGTCCAGGACCTCGCCCTCGGGAGTCGACACCACGGCGCCGATGGCGGCCGGGCCCGGGTTCCCCCGCGCCCCGCCGTCCACGTGGACGACGACCTTCATGCCCGGTCCCGCATGGCCCTAGGGCTCAAGCTTGGGGAACTCGCCCGGTACCCGCGGCCGGCGCCGGTCGCGCCGCTCGCGGGCGCCGCCTCCGTCACGGGGTCCAGATCCACGCCGCTGCGCATGCCGGCGGTCGATGATGACCTCGACGTTGGGATCGTCCTCGTAGTAGGCCTTGAGCTTGTCGTAGAGCTCGTCGGCCAGTTCCTGGGGGACGACGCAGTAGATCATGGCGCGGCCGATCCTAGTCCATCAACCGGCCATGGCCAGCCGGCCGTGACCGTCCGCCATGGCGTTGGCGGCCTGCTCTGCGGGATCGAGATCGGCCAGCTCGTAGCCCTGGCCGGCCGCCCTGACGCCGTTGGCCGCCTGGTCGGCCAGGTCCACCTCGTAGCGGTACCAGCACAGCTCCCAGGCGACAACGATCCGCATCACGCTGGTCTGGCCGTCCAAAGGCTGGACCGTCACGGCCGGGACGCCCAGCGAGCGCGCCACGCCGGCCACCGTGCGCGGATGCTCGCTCTCGTTGAAGACCTCCAGCGCGCGCGAGGCCTTGAGCTCCTCGCTGGTGGGCACCGCATGGACGTGGCGCGGCTCCCGCGGCCCGGCGGCCGGCTCGGGGACCGCCGCGGGCTCGGGCTCGGGCCCGGCGAAGCTGGTCGGGTCCGGCTCGCCCTCCTGGGCGCGGTCCGCCAGTAGGCGCTCGCGGCGCGCGCGGAACCGGCCGAGCAGCGGGCGGCGGTCGTCGCGCGACCCCCGGTGGCCGATCTGCAGGCCCTCGCTCTCGCGGATCCAGCCCTGGTGGTTGGCCCGCACGGTGCACAGCTCGCACACGTGGCGCCGGGCCCCGTTGACCAGGTAGACCTCGGGCTGCTCGCCCTGCAGCAGCGTGCGGCCGCACACGGCGCAGGTGATGATCGTGTTCTGCGGCTGGATCGTCTTCGGGGGCATCCGGGACAGTCTAGGTCTTGACCGTCTCGCCCTCCGTGCGCGCCGCGTCGACGATCTTCTGCGCCAGGTGGCTCGGGACGTCCTCGTAGCGCTCGAACTCCATCGTGTACTCGCCCTGGCCGCCGGTGATCGAGCGCAGATCCGGTGCGTAGGCGAGCATCTCGGCCATCGGCACCTCGGCCTTGATCTCGGTCATGGCCCCCACCGGCTCCATGCCCAGCGGGTGCCCGCGGCGGGAGTTCAGGTCCCCGATCACGTCGCCCACGCTGTCCTCGGGCACCGAGACCGTCACCTGCATGATCGGTTCCAGGAGAACCGGGTTGGCCTGCTCCAGCGCCTGCCTCATCGCCTGGGAGCCGGCCAGCTTGAAGGCGATCTCCGAGGAATCCACCGTGTGGTACTGGCCGTCGAACAGCCGCACGCGCACCCCCTTGACCGGGTACCCGGCCAGGGTCCCGTGCTCCATGGCCTCGCGCACGCCCTTCTCCACCGCGGGGATGAAGGACGTGGGGATCACGCCGCCCTTGATCTTGTTGACGAACTCGAAGCCCTCGCCGTCCTCCATAGGCTCGATCTCGATGTGGCAGTCGCCGAACTGGCCGCGGCCGCCGCTCTGCTTCTTGTGGCGGCCGTGGGCCTTGGCCCCGGCGCGGATCGTCTCCTGGTAGGGCACGCGGGGCGGCTGCAGGGTCACCTCGGCTCCGAAGCGCGACTTCATCCGCTCCACGATCACCTCGACGTGGACCTGGGAGAGGCCGGCCACGATCTGCTCGCCCGTCTGGGGGTCGCGGTGCAGGTCGATGGTCGGGTCCTCCTCCTGCAGGCGCCGCAGGGCGGTGAACACCTTGTCCTCGTCGCCCTTGCTCTTGGGCGCCACGGCGAAGGCCATGACCGGCGCCGGCAGCTTGATCGCTGGCATCGCCAGGTCGACCGGCTTGCCCGCCAGCCAGTCCCCGGCCTTGGTCTCCTTGAGCTTGGCCACGGCGCCGATGTCGCCCGGGCCGAAGGACTCCACGTGCGGCGTCTCCTTGCCCGCGAAGACCACGAGCTGGCCGATGCGCTCCTTGCCGCCCGTGCGCGTGTTGACCGCGTGCGTGTCGTGGCTCATGACGCCCTGGTAGACGCGGAACAGGTTGATCCGCCCGGCGAACGGGTCGGCGCGGGTCTTGAAGACGTAGGCGAAGAGGTCCGCGTCGTCCTTGGGATCCAGCGTCATGCCGTCCAGCTCCAGGCCCCCGTGCTTGACCGGGGAGGGCAGGTCCTCCACGAAGGCGTCCAGGAGGCGGGCGGTCCCCTGGTTGCGCGTCGCCACGCCGCAGGTGACCGGGAACAGGTCGCCGTGGTTGGTGCCGTCCTTCAGCGCGCCGACGATCTCCTCGTGCGAGAGCTCCTCGCCCTCCAGGTAGCGCTCCATCAGGCTGTCGGAGTTCTCCGCCACCTCGTCCATGAGCTTCTCGCGGTACTCCTGCGCGCGCTCGGCGACCTCGTCGGGGATCGGGATCTCCTTGCCCTCCCCGCGCGTCGGGCCGTCCTCGCCGGAGAACTCGTAGGCCTTCATGTCGATCAGATCGACCAGGCCGCGGAACTCGTGCTCGGACCCGATCGGGATCTCGGTGGCCACCACGTGCGGCCCGAAGGCGTTCTTCAGCGACTCCAGCGAGCGGAAGAAGTCGGCGCGCTCGCGGTCGAGCATGTTGACGAACACCAGGCGCGCGAGGTCGAGCTCGGCCGCCCGCTCCCACAGCCGCGTGGTGGACACCTCCACGCCCATGACGGCGTTGACCACGAACACGGCGGACTCGCACACGCGCAGGGCCCCCAGCGCGTCGGCCATGAAGCTGGGCTCGCCCGGCGTGTCGAGCAGGTTGATCTTGCGGCCCTGCCACTCGAAGGAGGAGAGGGCTGCGGAGATGGACATCTGGCGGGCCTGCTCGTCGTCGTCGGCGTCGGACACCGTCGTCCCGTCCGTGACCGATCCCAGGCGGTTGGTCGCGCCGGCCTGGAACAGCATCGCCTCGTGCAGCGAGGTCTTCCCCGTGCCGCGGTGTCCTACCAGGGCGACGTTGCGGATCTGGTCGGCCGGCTTGTGGGGCATGGCACCTCCCTCAGTCGTCAGTCAGCTCTTCCTCCGACATGTGCGAGCGTAGCCGCAGGACGGCCTTGGTGTGCAACTGGGAGATACGCGACTCGGTCACGCCGAGCACCTCGCCGATCTCGCGCAGGGTCAGGTTCTCGTAGTAGTAGAGGGCGACCACCAGCTTCTCGCGCTCGGGCAGCTTCGCGATGGCGTCGGCGACGCGATCCTTGAGATCGGTCTGGTCGGCGACCTTCGCGGGGTCCGGCGCCGAGGGGTCCTGGAGGGTGTCGAGCAGCGACACCTGGTCGCCGCTGGAGTCCGACACCGTCCACAGCTCGTCCAGGGCGGCGATCGTGGAGTTGGAGATCTGGATCAGCGCATCCAGGAAGTCGTCGACGCCCATGTCCAGCTCGGCGGCCATCTCCTCGTCGGTGGGCGCGCGCTGGAACTTGTGCTCGAGCTTCACGTTGGCGCGCTCGATGGCGCGGGCCCGGGCGCGCACCGACCGCGGCACCCAGTCCATCGCGCGCAGCTCGTCGATGATCGCGCCACGGATGCGCGGGATGGCGTAGGTCTCGAACTTGATCTCCCGCTCCGGCTCGAAGCGCTCGATGGCGGAGATCAGCCCGACCAGGCCGTAGGAGATGAGGTCCGCCTCCTCCACGTGCGCGGGCAGGCCGGAGATCATCCGGCCCGCGACGTACTTCACGAGCGGCGAGTAGGCGACCACCAGCCGCTCGCGGGCGCGCTCGTCACCCGACTGGCGGTACTTCCGCCAGAGGTCCTTGAGCTCGATGGCTTTGACGTTCGTTTCCAGGGCTTATCGAACTCCACTAGGCGCGCGGATGGCTGCGCGCGTAGGCAGACCTCAAGCGCTGTGACTCTACCCGAGTGTAGACCTGCGTCGTGGACAGGCTGGAGTGGCCCAGCATTTCCTGAATGGCCCGCAAATCCGCGCCTCCCTCGAGCAAATGGGTCGCGAACGAGTGGCGCAGCCAATGTGGTGAGACGCCGCCGGACAGCGCGGCGTGGCGCGCCCACACGCGCAGGCGCCGGCGCACGTCGGAGGTGGACAGGCGGCGGCCGGACTTCGAGAGGAACAGCGCGGGCTCCCCGTCGCCGGCGGCGAGCGCGGGACGCGCGCGCTCCAGATAGCGGGCCACGGCGCCCAGCGCATGCTCGCCGGCGGGGACCACGCGGGTCTTGCTCCCCTTGCCCTCCACCCGCACGTGCTCGTCGTCGAAGTCCAGCGAGCCCACGTCGAGGGTGACCATCTCCTCGGAGCGCAGCCCCGACGCGTAGGCCAGCTCGAACAGCGCGCGGTCGCGCAGCTCCAGCGGCGTGGTGGCGGGGATGCGGTCCAGCAGCCTGGAGACCTCCTCGGGCTTGAGCACCTTCGGCAGGCGCTGCGCGCGCTTGGGGGCCGAGAGCAGGTCGGCGGGGTTCTGCTCCACGGTCCCGTGCTCGCGCAGGGAGCGAAACAGGGCGCGCAGGGAGGCCAGCTTGCGCGCGACCGTGCTGGGCGCGGCGCCGTGCTGCGAGAGCTTGGCGGCGTAGCGGCGCAGGATGCGCGCGGTCACCTCGGCGGGGTCGAGCTTCTGCCTGGAGGCCCACATCGCGAACTGGCCCGTGTCGATGCCGTAGGCCCGGCGCGTCTTCTCCGCCGCGCCGCGGCGGCGCAGGTCGGCGTCGAACGCCTGCAGGGCGGCGACCCAGCCGTCGGTAGGCTGGTCCTCCGTGGGGATCTTCTTCATCGACACGGCCACCGGTCAGGTCTCCACGCAGCGCCAGCTGATCGAGGCGGGGCTGGCCTCCGCCGAGCATCCGCCCGAGCGGCCCTGGCTGCGCATCCAGGGACCCAGCGACGCGTCGACCATGTGGTACGCGGTCCTGCGCAAGCGCGAGCGAGGGGTGTACATAGGCACGCTCACCATTCGCCACGGCGGGCACCATGCCTCCCTGCTGGAGCGTGGCTGGACGGAGGTGGCGATCGACCAGATCGCCGCCCCCGGCCTTCCCTCCTGACTAAGCGATGTAGACCGGCGTGTTGATCTCGACGCGGTCGTAGAGGTCGATCACGTCGGGCACGTGCATCCGGATGCAGCCGTGCGAGGCCGCGCTGCCGATCGACCCGTCGTCGGCGGTCCCATGGATGCCGGCGCCGTTGTAGATGCCCATCCAGCGCGCCTTGAGCGGGTTGTTGGACGCGCCGCCGGGGATCGTCTGGCCGGCCAGGCTGCCGGCCCAGGAGGAGTTGGGGACGTTCCAGGCCGGGTCCACCGCCTTGTTCTGGATGTGGTAGAGCCCGGTCGGCGTGTCGTACCCGACCTGGCCGATCGCGACGTTGTACGTCTTGACCAGCTTGAGCTTGACGTAGTAGTTGAGCTTGAACGACGAGCGGTTGACGACCAGGAGCTTCTGGTACTCCTTGGCGAGGTCCTGGAGGTGGACCTTCGGCTGGGTGCGCGTCGCCGGGACGCGGATCGTGGCCGGAGCCAGGCCGGAGACGGCGGAGCCGAGCTGCGCGCGCAGGCGCGCGGTGTCCACCTTGATCCCCGTGTGGCTGGGGATGGGGCGGAACTCGCCGGCCGCGTTGAAGTCCAGCTTGGCGTCCTGGGGCTTGCGGTTCAGGTCGCGCGAGACGCGGGTGGCGAACCGGGCCAGGGTATGGCGCGAGTAGCTCACCCGGGCGGGGACGTCGGCGTGGACCGTCCCGCCGGTCGCGTTGCGGTAGACGCGGGCGAAGATCCCGCCCTCGCGGCTGGCCGCGATCGCGTCGTCGACCATCGCCGTCACGTTGAAGTTGGCGCCCAGGGAGCGCGGGGTGAGGCGAAACGTCCGCTTGCCCTCGCGCACGAGGATCGGCTGGTTCATGCGGGCCCGCAGCGAGGCGGCGACCTTCTCCTCCGCGGCCCCGCGGCTGAGGCCGCCGACCTCGACGCCTCCGGCGCGCACGCCCTTGGCGATCTGGTCGCGGTTGGAGTGGTCGTACAGGATCAGCGCAGCCGCGCCGCCGAACAGCACGGCGAGCAGGGCGATGACGAGGGTGACGGAGCGGTCGCGCACGGTGGAGGAACGCGATTGTAGGCACGGACAGAGGCGGGGCCAAGTGGCCGGCAATCGCAATCGCTGTTATGTAGCCCGGGTCTGCGCCTGTTGATTCGAGAGCAGGCGGTCGATCTCCTCCAGGACCTCCGCCCGGCGGGCCCCCTGGGCCTCGTGCTCGCGCAGGGCGTGCAGGTCGGCGGCCGGGAGGGAGGGCAGCAGCGCGACGAGCTCGGCGGGCCGCAGGGCGTCGTAGCCCCGTCCCGAGACCTGGCGCTCCGGCGCCGTCCCGGCGTCGTCGGCGCCGCGCCGGACGCTGGGGCTCCAGCGCAGGAACTCCTCCACCTCGCGCTCGTAGCGGTAGGGCTCGCGCGCGTTGCGCGTGACCGGGCGCAGCCGCAGGTGCTCGGCCAGGGCGAGGACGGCCTCGCGCGTCGTGTAGCGGTAG
The DNA here is from genome assembly GCA_033855845.1 of Solirubrobacteraceae bacterium. GTDB lineage: Bacteria > Actinomycetota > Thermoleophilia > Solirubrobacterales > Solirubrobacteraceae > AC-38. Next base: position 51,712 of record JAWVFR010000053.1, on the reverse strand, counting down.
CGGAAGCCGGCCGCCTTGAGCTTGCGGTTGTCCAGCCCGCGCCCGTAGCGCATCTGGTTGAGCATCTCGACGGGGATGCGCAGGCCCAGCCGGTTCAGCGGGCCGGCGGCGGCCCGGGTCCCCCAGGGCGGGAGGATCGGCAGCAGCGTCTTGCCCAGCAGCCCCACGACCTCGGAGTAGGCGAGCACGCCGTCCCCGGCGCCGTTGTAGATCCCGTGCAGGTCCTCGCGCACGGCGTGGTGCAGCGCGTTGACGATGTCGTCCTCGTGGATGAACTGGTAGCGGGGGTCGAAGCCCAGGATCCCCGGGACCGCGGGCAGCGAGAACAGGCGCGTGTGCGAGGTCGTGATGGTCGGGCCCAGGCCGTTGCAGAACCGCAGCACGGTGACCGTCTTGTCGCGGTTGCGGGCCGCGAAGTCGCGCACGGTGGACTCGGCCTCCACGATGTCGCGCTCGATCGGCGTGCTCGCGGGGTGCGGGCGGCTCATGTCCTCGGTGAAGAAGGCCGGGTCGTCGCGCTCGGCCCCGTACCAGTGCGCGGAGGACTTCAGGACGAACTTGCGCACCGGCGAGTCGCGGCCGTCGCAGGCGGTGACGATGTTCATCGTCCCGATCACGTTGTTCTCGTGGGCGGACCGGGACGAGGTCCAGATCGAATCCACCACCAGGCGCGTGTCGATCACCGTGTCGATCTCGGCCGCGTCGATGATGCGGCGGATCAGCGCGTGCTGGGTGCCCACGCGCACGAACTCCGTGCGCTCCAGCTCGCAGCGCGGGTCGCGCGAGTCCACGCCGATGATCGTCTCGATCGAGGGGTCGCGCTCCAGGTCCTGGGCCAGGCGCCCGCCCCAGTAGGTCGAGAGCCCGGTGACCAGGACGCGGCGCGAATCGACGCGCGGGACGCTCATCCCAGCCACACGCTGCGGCGCTTGCCCAGCAGGTCGAACAGGTTCTCCTGGATCCGGGCGCGCACCTCGGCGGCCACGTCCTGGACCAGCCCGCGGTCGCGCCAGGGTCGCTCGCCGAGGTCGTCGGTGGGGATGGGCTCCAGGAAGCGGATGGTGAACTTGGCGGGCAGGTAGCCCACCATCCCCAGCAGGCCCAGGTGGGGAAACGTCGGAGTGATCGGGAAGTAGATGAGCCCCGTGAGGCGCTTGAGCAGGCCGAGCTGGGCGAAGGCGGGCATGGCCTCCTCGGCGCCCACGACCGCGACGGGGACGATCGGCGCGCGGGCGCGCATCGCCGCCTCCACGAAGCCGCCACGGCCGAAGCGCCGGACCCGGTAGCGGGCGTTGTAGAGCTTCTCGGTCCCCTTGCGGCCCTCGGGGAACACGAGCACGAGCTGGCGCTCGTCGTGCAGCAGCCGGTGGACGTTCGCCGGGTGGGCCGGGACGCCGCCCACCTTGGGGACCAGCATGGCCAGGCCCGGGTAGCCCTTGAAGAAGTGCTCCACGGTCATGTGCACGGGCCGGCGGCGCGGGTGCTCCTCGCGGATGGCGCGGACGATCATCGGGGCGTCGGGCGGCAGCGCCCCGGCGTGGTTGGAGACCAGCAGGGCGCCGCCGTCGTCGGGGACGTGCTCGATCCCCTCCACCTCCACGCGGAACCAGTAGCGGTAGAAGAACTCGACCAGCGTGCTGTCCAGCAGGCCCTCGATCCGCTCCGAGCGCCCCCAGTCGGTGACGCGGCGCTCTGCCTCCAGGCCGGGCAGCAGGTCGCGCGGGTCGGGGTCGCGCCGGGCCAGCGCCCCGGCCGGCGGTGCGGCCAGGACCTGCTCGAGGTCGGCGGGCCCCTGCGTGGTCGTCGGCTCCCCCATCGAGCGCGCCATTCTCCCAGGAGGAGGGCCAACAGGCGGCTACCCTTCGCGGATGGCCTCCCCCGCCGCTCTCGACGCCGCCCGGCCCGCCTGGCAGGACGTCGACTGGCGCGAGCACCAGCGCTGGGTGGAGGTGGACGGCCGGCAGGTGAACGTCCTCGACGCGGGCGAGGGGCCGCCGCTGCTGTTCGTCCACGGCCACTCGGGCAACTGGACGAACTGGCTGGAGCAGATTCCCGCCTTCATGGGCTCGCGGCGCGTGATCGCGCCCGACCTGCCGGGGTTCGGCCACTCGGCGATGCCCTCCTGGCGGATCTCGATCGAGAACTACGGCCGCTTCCTGGTCCGGCTGCTGGACGCCCTGGAGGTGTCCGACCCGGTGCCGGTGGTGGGCAACTCGATGGGCGGCTTCGTCTCCGCCGAGCTGGCGGTCAAGGACCCCGGGCGGATCGCGGGACTGGTGCTGGTGACGGCCGCGGGGCTGTCCACGAAGTACGTCGGCTTCTCGGAGGAGCTGTTGCGTCGCGGGTGGTTCCGCGCCTTCGCGCGGGCGGTCAACGCCTACGCGGGCATCCCGGAGGCGCGGCTGGAGACGCTCGTACGCCGGCCGCGGCTGCGCCGCCTCGTCCTGCGCCAGGTGGTGGCCGACACCGACCGCCTGTCCCCCGGGATGGCCTCGGAGATGCTGCGCGGCTCGGGCCGACCCGCCGCGCCGTACGCGACCGATGCGATCGTCGACTACGACTTCCGCGAGGACGTCCCGAAGGTGGCCTGCCCGACCCTGATCGTGTGGGGCGAGAAGGACCGGGTGGTCGGGACCGAGGCGGCGCAGGAGTTCCGCCGGGCCCTCCCCCACGCCCGCTTCGAGATGATGAAGGACACCGGCCACGTGCCGATGATCGAGCGCCCGGAGGCGTTCAACCGGCTGCTGGATGAGTTCCTGGAGTCGCTGCCGGCCTAGCCGGTGACGGCGCCGGCCGAGGCGCTGGAGACGAGCTTCGCGTACTTGGCCATGGCGCCGGTCGCGTAGGCGGGCGGCGGCGACTCGTAGTCCGCGACGCGCTGGGCGATCTCCTCGTCGGAGAGGGCCACGTCCAGGCGCCGCGACTCCACGTCGATCGTGATCTCGTCGCCGTCGTGCACCGCCGCGATGGGGCCACCGCGCGCCGCCTCGGGCGCCACGTGGCCGGCCATGAACCCGTGCGTGGCGCCGGAGAAGCGCCCGTCGGTGAGCAGCGCCACCTCCTCCCCCAGCCCCTCGCCCACCAGGGCGCCGGTGACCGCGAGCATCTCGCGCATCCCGGGGCCGCCGGCCGGGCCCTCGTTGCGGATCACCAGCACGTCGCCGGGCTGGATCGACTTGGCCATCACCGCGGCCATCGCCTCCTCCTCGGACTCGAACACCCGCGCGGGGCCGCGATGGTGGACGCGCTCGTGGCCGGACAGCTTCACCACGCAGCCCTCGGGCGCCAGGTTCCCGCGCAGGATGGCCAGGCCGCCGGTGGGCTTGATCGGGTCGGCGAGCGGGCGGACCACCGGCTGGCCGGGGGTCTCTTCGGCCTCGGCCGCGTGCTCGCCGATCGTGCGTCCGGTCACGGTGATGGCGTCCTCGTGCAGCAGGCCGGCCTCCTGCAGGCGCTGCGCCACCAGGGCCACGCCGCCCGCCTTCCACAGGTCGGCGGCGACGTAGCGGCCGCCGGGCTTGAGGTCGCACAGCAGCGGCGTGCGGGTGGCGATGCGGTCGAAGTCGTCGATGTCCAGCTCGATCCCCGCCTCCCGCGCGACGGCGAGCAGGTGCAGGACCGCGTTGGTGGAGCCGCCGCTGGTGGCGACCGCGGCGATCGCGTTCTCCAGCGAGTCCTTGGTGATGACGTCGCTGGGGTGCTGCCCGCGCGCGAGCACGTCCATCACCAGGCGGCCGCACTCCACGGCCACCCCAGCCTTGGTGGGGTCCTCGGCCGGGACCATCGCCGCACCCACGGGCGAGATCCCCATGACCTCGAAGGCCATCGCCATCGTGTTGGCGGTGAACTGGCCGCCGCAGGCCCCGGCGCCGGGGGAGGCGACGTGCTCCAGCGCGGACAGCTCGGCGTCGTCGATCTTCCCCGCCGCATGCGCGCCGACAGCCTCGAAGACCTCCTGGATGGTCACGTCCTGGCCGTTGAAGTGGCCGGGGAGGATCGAGCCGCCGTAGAGCATGAGGCTGGGGACGTTCAGGCGCGCGAGGGCCATGACCGTCCCGGGGATTGTCTTGTCGCAGCCGCTGAGGGCGACCACGGCGTCGAACAGGTAGCCGCGGGCGGTGATCTCGATGGAGTCGGCGATGACCTCGCGGCTGACCAGGGAGGTCTTCATGCCGCTGGTGCCCATCGTGATCCCGTCGGAGATCGCGATGGTGTTGAACTCCATCGGGGTGCCGCCGGCGGCGCGGATGCCCTCCTTGACCTTGGCGGCCAGGGCGCGCAGGTGGAAGTTGCAGGGCATGGCCTCGATCCACGTCGAGGCGACTCCGATGATCGGCTTGCTCAGCGCCTCGTCGTCGAAGCCGATGCCGTAGAGGTAGGCGCGCGCGGCGGCGCGCTCCGGGCCCTCAGTCAGCGCCCGGGAGTTGTGCTTGAGGTCGAAGGTCGTTTCCGCCATCGGGCGGGGAAGCGTACCGGCGCCCGTACTGCCGCTCCCACTCGCTCAGGCGCCACAGGTCCCGGCGCACGGCGCGCGGGTCGACCTGGCGGCCGGGCATGTGGAGGTTGGCGTTGCGCAGCAGGCGCTCCTCGTCCCCGGTGAGCGCCATCCACTTGGCCAGGACGTCGTCGGACTCGGGCAGCAGCGCGCTGCCGTACGGGCGCGTCTCGTCCGGGAACTCGACGCAGTACTCGTTGAGCAGCTCGCGGGTCTGCGGGAGGTACCCGACGATCGGCTTGTGCGGGTAGACGAGGTACGCGTAGGGCGCGTGGCCGCCGTTGCCCCTCCCCCACACCCGGATGAAGCCGAGGTCGCGGTACATCGCCCACTCCTCGTCGTTGACGCAGGAGCGCAGCAGCTCGCGGGCGCGCTGCTCGGCGCGGCGCTCGCGGCCGGGGTCGTAGCCCGGCAGGCCGGGGACGCGGGTGCGGCGCGCGCGATGGCGCTCGAGCGCCGTTTCGAGGCGCGGGACCGCGACCTCCCACAGCAGCGCCACGATGACGATCGCGGTGGCGCCGAGGGCGAGGAGCACTAGCGGCTCCCGCCGGCGGCGCGCGGGAAGAAGATCACGCGGTCGGCGTCGCGGGGGACGTCCCCGAACGACTTCACGATCTCGGCCTCGCGACGGCCCCCTCCGGCGCTCGTGGGGACAGCGGCCCACATCCCTGCGTCGAGCTGGCGGCGGAACTCCTCGATCAGCTCCTGCTCCTGCGCAGCGATGTCCGGGTCGCCCTGCGCGATGAGCACCTCACCGTGTCCGGGCTTCATGCGCAGGAACTTCATGAGGTCGGAATTATGCCACCCGGACGCCCAGCCCGAGCGCATTGACCGGCCCGGGGCCGGCGCCGAGGTCGCGCAGCCCGTCGCGCACGGCGTCGGCGGCGACCGTCTTGGCGGCGCGTGCGGCCTCGATCGGGTCGTGACCCAGGGCCAAGTGGGCCGCCAGCGTGGCGGAGTGCGTGCAGCCCGAGCCGTGGGCGGCGCCGCCGGGGTGACGCTCCCCCGGGAGCTCGACGATCTCGTGCCCGTCGAAGACCACGTCCGTCGCCTGCTCGCGGTGCCCGCCGGTGACCACGACGGTCGCGGGACCCAGCTGGTGGAAGGCCCGGGCCAGCTCCGCGGCGCCGGTGTCGGGTGGCAGACCCGTGAGGCGGGCGGCCTCGGGGACGTTGGGCGTCGCCACGGTGGCGAGGGGAAGGATGCGCTCGACGAGCGCGCCGCGGGCAGCCGGATCGAGGAGGTCCGCGCCGGACTCCGCCACCATCACCGGGTCGACCACGAGGGGCGTCCCGGGCGCCAGGAGGGCGAGGGCGCGCGCGACGGCGTCGATCGTCGCCTCGTCCCCGAGCATCCCGGCCTTGGCGGCGTCCACCCCGAGGTCGTCCACGACCGCCTTCACCTGGGCGACGATCACGTCCGGGGCCACCGGCGCCACGGCCGTGACGGCCACGGTGTTCTGCGCGGTGATCGCGGTGATCGCGGTCATCCCGTGCACCCCGCAGCGCGCGAAGGCCTTGAGGTCGGCCTGGATGCCGGCGCCACCGCCGGAGTCCGACCCGGCGATGGACAGGACGCGAGGGATCCGCATGCGGCCAAGGGTAGGCGAGGCGGACGCGGACGGGCGCGACTGGCCGACGCGGTTGCACTTTGCCGCCTATGACGCGGTCAAGTGCACTCGCGCCACCCAGGTGCCGCCGGCAGCGCGACGAACGAGGCCGAGGAGCTCGAGCTCGCCCAGGGCCGCGAGGGTCGCGGCCGGCGGGGTCCCGGCGGCGAGGGCGGCCACGGTCCCACGGCCCTCGCGCACGGCGCGCAGGACGTGCGCCAGCCGCGGCTCTAGGTCGTGATCCCCGGGGACGTGCGCCCGCCGCGCGCCCGCCCCGAACAGGAGGTCGAGCGCGGCCTGCGGGCCGTCGACCACGTGGGCGCCGTCGCGCAGGAGCGCGTTGGGGCCGGCGGCGAGCGGCGAGGTGATCTGACCGGGGACGGCAGCGACGTCTCGTCCCAGGTCGCGGGCCGTGCGGGCGGTGATCAGCGCGCCCGAGCGGTCCGCCGCCTCCACCACGATGGTCAGCGCGGCCAGGCCGGCGATGATCCGGTTGCGGGCCGGGAACGTCCACCGCCGCGGGCGAAAGCCCGGCGGCAGCTCGGACAGCACCACGGCTACCTCCCCCAGCCGCGCGTGCAGCGCCCGCTTGGTCGCCGGATACGCGACGTCCGCTCCGCTGCCGAGCACTGCCACCGTCCGCGCTGTCGCCTCGAGCGCGCCCTCGTGGGCGGCGGAGTCGACGCCGGCCATCGTCCGCGCGGTGGCGTCCAGCGCGCCCTCATGGGCGGCGGAGTCGACGCCGAGCGCCATCCCGCTCACGACCGTCACGCCGGCCGCCGCCAGGCCGCGGGCCAGCGAGCGCGCGACCTCCAGGCCGTAGTCCGAGGCCCGGCGGGGCCCGACGATCGCCACGGCCGGCCCCTCGGCGAGCCGGCCTAGCCGCTCGGCCGTGCGCAGGTGCAGCACGGCGGGCGGCCCAGCGAGGTCGGCCAGCGCCCGCGGATAGGCGGGGTCGTGGCGGCAGACGGCGTCGAGCCCGGCGGCCCGGACCCGGTCGCGCTCGACGTCCGGATCCATCCGGTCGCGGGCGGCCAGGATCCGCGTGCGGGCCGGCCCCGCCGGGACCAGGGCGTCCACGAGGTCGGCGTCGGACAGTGCGAACACCTCGTCCAGGAGACCGCGCGCGGCGTGCAGGTGGTCGAGGTAGCAAGCCAGGTCCGCCACCAGGCGGGTGCGGCGCAGGCAGTCGGCACACGCGCTCACGCGGCCTGGGCCAGGCCGAGGCGATCCTGGCGCAGCGCCAGGGCGGTCGCGACGTGCTCGCGCTCGACGGGATCGGACCCGGCCAGGTCCGCCACGGTCCGCGCGACGCGCAGCACGCGCTGCATGCCGCGGGCGCTCAGGGCCTCGCGGTCGTATGCGGTGCGCAGCGCGCGCTCGGCGTCCGCGGTCAGGCCGGCCAGGCGCCGGGCCAGGCGGGCGTCCATCTGCCCGTTGCCGGCGATGTCGGCCTCCGCGAAGCGACTGGCCTGGCGCGCTCGGGCCGCGGAGACTCGGGCCCGGATCTCGTCCGACCGCGCCAGCGTGGGTCGGGCCAAGCGCGGGGCCGGAGGGCGCTGGAGGGTGCACAGCAGGTCGAAGCGATCCAGCAGCGCGCCGCTCAGCCGCCGCCGGTAGCGCGCGACGTCCGCCTCGGTGCAGCGGCAGCGGCGCCGGTCCCCCGCGTGGCCGCACGGGCACGGGTTGGTCGCCGCCACCAGCATGAATCGGGTCGGGAAGACACGCGACTGCTGCCCGCGCACGATGGTCGACACCCCGTCCTCGATGGGCTGGCGCAGCGCCTCCAAGCTCGAGCGCGGGAACTCCGAGAGCTCGTCGAGGAACAGCACCCCGTGGTGGGCCAGGCTGGCCTCCCCCGGCGCCGGGCGCGCTCCGCCTCCCACCAGGCCGGACGGCGAGATCGTGTGGTGGGGAGCGCGGAAGGGGCGGCGCGACCGCAGCCCCCCGCCGCGGTGCAGCCCGGCCACGGAGTAGATCCGGGTCACCTCCAGCGCCTCCTCGCGGGTCAGCGCGGGCAGGATGCCGGGCAGTCGCCGGGCCAGCATCGTCTTCCCCACGCCGGGCGGGCCTTCGAGCAGCAGGTTGTGCCCGCCGGCGGCCGCGATCTCCAGCGCGGCCACGGCCTCGGCCTGGCCGCTCACCTCACCGAGGTCCAGGTCGGGGCCGTCCTCCCGGTTCGGCTCTGCCTCCGCGGCGACGGCCACCGGCTCGGGCTCGCGCTGCCCGCCCACGATCTCCACCGCCGCCCGCAGGGTCGCGGCCGGGGCGACGCGCACCTCCTCCACCAGCGCCGCCTCGGGCGCGCTGTCCACCGGCACCACGAGCGCGTCCATCCCGGCCCGGCGCACCCCTTCGGCGACCGCCAGCGTCCCCCGCGCGAGGCGCAGCTCGCCGCCCAGCGACAGCTCGCCGAACACGGCCCAGGCCGCCAGGCGCTCCGCCTCCACCTGCCCGCTCGCCGCCAGCACCCCGACCGCCAGCGCGAGGTCGAACCCCGGGCCGACCTTGCGCAGATACGCGGGCGCTAGGTTCGCCGTGATCCGGCGCTGGGGGAACTCGAAGCCCGAGTTGAGGATCGCCGAACGCACGCGCTCGCGCGCCTCGCGCACCGCGACGTCCGCCAGCCCGACCACGCGGAAGGCGGGCAGGCCGCTGCGGATGTCGACCTCGACCGAGACTCGGCGCGACTCGAGCCCGTCGATCGCGAAGGTGGTTATACGTGCGAGCACGGCGCCGACGTTAGGCGGGCGGGTGTCACGGGACACGCGCGGAATGCGCCAGACCGACCCGTGCGCATCTTGTTACCGGAGCGTGGTCTTCCGCGCGGATCGGACCCCTAGCGTCGCCGGGCATGTCGGAAGACCCGCGCCACAAGCTCGGCCAAGCCGGAGAGGACGCCGCGGCCGCCCATTTCGAGCGCCTGGGACTGGACGTCCTGGCCCGCAACCACCGCACCCGCTTCGGCGAGCTCGACCTGATCGCCTGGGACGGCGAGACGCTGGTGTTCTGCGAGGTCAAGTCCGGTCGCGCCGGCGCCCGGACCAGCCCCTGGGACAACCTCTCGCCGCCCAAGCGCGACCAGGTCCGCCGCATGGCCGCCGCGTGGCTGGCCGAGACCGCGGACCGCCCCCGCGCCGCCGAGCTGCGCTTCGACGCCATCGGCGTCACCTTCGACGCCCGCGGGCGGCTGGTGGCCCTCGACCACCTGGAGGGAGCGTTCTGAGCCGGCACGCGGCCACCTACGACCTGTTCCCTTCGGTCTTCGACCTACGGCTGGTGCCCGTGGCGTATGGGCTCGGGTATGTGGCCGGTCTGCTCGTGGCCTGGGTCAACTCCTTCCGGCGTGAGACCACCCTGAGCCACGAAGCGCGGGAGTTGCCGATGCTGCTGGGCCTGGCCGCCGCCATGGGCTACATCGCGCTGCTGGCACGTGGACTACTATCAGTACCATGAGTGACAGAGCTCGCTTCTATTGCTGGGCCCTGCTGTTCGGGGTTCCGGCCCTTGTGATCACCACGGCGGCCGAGAAGGCCTTCGGCCTGAGTGCAGGTGCGACCTTCGCGCTCCTGATGACCACCACGATCTCCGGCGGCTTGATCGCGGACCGCATAGTCCGGGGCCCTCCGCCCCGGCCGCGCCCCCGCCGCAGAGATCGCTAGAGCAGGTCCGACGAGCCGGCCAGGCCGAGCTGCTGGTAGGCCAGGCTCTGGAAGGACATGCGGTGCAGGGACGAGACGCCCTGGCTGAGGATCGCGGCGCGGTGCTCGGGCGTGGCGTACCCGACGTGCGTGGCGAACTCCCAGCCCGGATGCAGCTTGTCGGCGCGGCGCATGTAGCGGTCGCGCGTTACCTTGGCCACGATGGACGCGGCCGCGATGGCCGCCGAGCGGGCGTCGCCGCTCACCACCGCGCGCTGCTGGTGGCCCGTGGCGGGGACGGGGAAGCCGTCGGACAGGCACAGCGCTCCGGGGACGGCTACGCGCGCCAGCGCGTCGGAGAGCGCGGCCAGGTTGGTGACGTGCAGGCCCCGGGCGTCGATTCCCCGCACGCAGCGAGACACCACCGCGACCTTCGCGGCGCAGCGCAGGACCAGCGGGTAGAGCGCCTCGCGCCCCTCGGCGGTCTGCTGCTTGGAGTCGTTGAGCGCCGAGAGCGCCCGCACCTCGCGCAGGCCGACCTTCTCGTAGTCGAACAGGACGGCGGCCGCGACCAGCGGGCCGGCCAGGCAGCCACGCCCGGCCTCATCGGCTCCCGCGACGTGCCGGTGCCCGAGGTCGCGATCGAATCGGAACAGCCTGCGCGCCGTGGGCTTCCGGCGTCTTGCTCGCCTAGAGGAGGCCGATCCGGTTGGGGGGCCAGTAGGTGGCGAAGGCTCCACCGATGATCCACTTCTTCGGGACTGGTCCCCAGAACCGGCTGTCGTCGGAGGAGCCACGGTTGTCTCCCATCATGAACCAGTGGCCGGGCGGAATGACGATCACCTGGGGGAAGTCGCACCCGCCGCCGCCCGCGCACTCCCGGATGAAGGGCTCATTCGCGCGCTTCCCGTTGCGAATCACGTGCCCGCCGACGATCGAGATCCGGTCCCCGGGACCCCCGACGACGCGCTTGATGAAATTCTGGTCGGACTGCTTGGGACCCGGGGTGTCGCAGGCCTGGGGATGGCCGTCGCCCTGGGTCGGGCTCGCGCACTGGCGGGCGCTGCCGTCGGTGGCCAGCGTGGGCGGGTGGAACACCATGATGTCGCCGACCGAGGGGTCGCCGAAGCGGTTGCCGATGCGGTCGACGAGGACCCGCTGGCCGACGCTCAGCGTGGGGACCATCGACTCGGACGGGATGCGGTAGGGCTTGACCAGGAACGCCTGAATGGCCAGGGCCAGGCCCAGCGCGGTCGCGACGATCAGGACGAGCTCGACCAGGGAGCCCATCCCGGTGCGCTTCTTCCTGAGGGGAGTCACCCGGCTCGCTTGTCGTCGCCGGGCTCGGAAGCCTCGGCGGCGGGCTCCTCGGCGGCGGGCTCCTCGGCGGGAGCCTCGGCATCCGGCGCAGGAGCCTCCTCATCAGCGGGAGCCTGCTCCGCGGCCGGCGCTTCCTCGGCGGGAGCCTCGTCCGCCGGAGCCGCAGCCTCCTCCGCGGGAGCCTCGCCCTCCGCAGCCGGAGCCTCGCCCGCCGGAGCCGCAGCCTCCTCCGCGGGAGCCTCGCCCTCCGCAGCCGGCGCCTCGCCCTCGGCAGCCTCGGGCTCCACGGCCTCGACCGGAGGCGCCTCGCCCGTGGACTCGGGGGCGTCCGCCGCCGAGATCCCCTCGGCGTCGACCGCTCCTTCCGGCTCCGGCGCGTGCAGCAGCCCGGCCTCGACGACCTCCTCGGCCCCCGTGCCCCGGCGCTCGCGCACCCGGGCGCGCTTGCCCACGCGGCCGCGCAGGTAGTACAGCTTGGCCCGGCGCACATCGCCGCGGGCGGCGACCTCGATGCGCTCGATCTTCGGCGAGTGGACCGGGAACGTGCGCTCCACGCCCACGCCGAAGGACTGCTTGCGGACGGTGAAGGTCTCGCGGACGCCGTGGCCCTGGCGCTTGAGCACGACACCCTCGAACACCTGGGTGCGGCGCCGGGTGCCTTCGATGACCTGGAAGTGGACCCGCAGGCGGTCGCCCGGCTGGAACGCCGGGACCCGCCGCAGCTGGGCGCGCTCGAGGTTGTCGATGACGGTGCTCATGGCAAAGAAAAGCGCGCGGCCCGCGGATCAGGAGGCCGTCGCGTGGGGGCCATGGTAGCTCAGCCCTTTTCCGAACGCCCCGCCCGCTCGCGGCTGCGCGCGCGCCGCCACTCGCGGATGCGCTCGTGGTGGCCCGACAGCAGCACCTCGGGCACGTCCCACCCCCGGTAGGAGGCGGGGCGCGTGTAGTGGGGGTACTCCGGATCGCCCTCCAGCGCGGGGCTGAAGGACTCCTCCACGGCCGAGTCCGCATGCCCCAGCGCGCCCGGCAGCTTGCGCAGCACCGCGTCCATCAGGACCATCGCCGGCAGCTCGCCACCGGCCAGCACGTAGCGCCCGATCGAGACCGCGTCCGTGGCCAGGTGCTCGACCACCCGCTCGTCGAAGCCCTCGTAGCGCCCGGACAGCACGGTGAGCGACTCCTCCTGCGCCAGCTCGCTCGCCAGCTCGTCGTCCAGGACGCGGCCCGAGGCCGTCAGCGCCACCACGCGCCGTTCGCGCCGGACGTCGAGGGAGTCGCGGCCGTAGAACCCCTGCAACGCGGCGTCCACCACGTCGACGCGCAGCACCATCCCCGCCCCGCCGCCGAACGGCGTGTCGTCCACCACGCGGCCGCTCAGGGTCGAGTAGTCGCGGTAGGACACTCGGCGCACCTCCGAGCCCCCCTCCAGCGCGTTGGCCACGTGGCGCTGGCCCAGGAACCAGTCGAAGGCCTCGGGGAACAGGGTGAACACGTCGACCTGCATCAGCCGCCCTCCACGAAGCCCAGGTCGACGTCGATGGTCTTGGCGCCCACGTCGACCGACCGCACGGCGTCGCGCACCAGCGGGACCAGCAGGATCTCGCCGTCGCGGTCCACCTCCAGGACGTCGCAGGACGGCAGGGCAGACACCCCCCGGACCGTCCCGACAGGGAGCGCTTCGTCCACGACCGCACAGCCGACCAGCTGCTCGGGCCACCACTCGTCCGGCTCCAGCGCGGGCAGCTCGGAGCGCGCGACCAGCAGCGCCTCGCCGCGCAGGGCCTCCGCGTCCTCGCGCGAGGACGTCCCCTCCAGGCGGACGATCGGGCGCTCGTCGGTCCCGGCCCGGCGCTCGATGCGCCGCGCTCCGCCCCCGACGGTGACGGTGGCTCCCGCGGTCAGCAGGTCCGCCCGCGGCCGGGTCACGTAGAAGGACCCGTCGAGGCCGTGCGCCCGGCCGACGTGGCCCGCGTCGACGTGCTCAGTCGACGATGTCGACGAGGACACGGCGCTGCTCCTTGACCGCGGCCGCCTTGACGACGGTCCGCAGCGCCTGCGCCGTGCGGCCGCCCCGGCCGATCACCTTGCCGTAGTCGTCGTCGGCCACGGTGAGCTCGAGCACCACGGTGCCGTCGTCCTCGTCGAAGCGCTCGACGACCACCTTCTCGGGCTCGTCCACGAGAGCGCGGGCAAGGTACGCGAGCAGCTCGTCCACGCGCAGCCCTACGAAGCGTCGATGCCCTGGATGCGCAGCAGCTTGCGCACGGTGCGGGTCGGCTGCGCGCCGCGGGCCAGCCAGGCGCGGACGCGCTCCTCGTCGATCTGGATGGTCGACGGATCGGTCTGCGCGTTGTAGCGGCCGACGGTCTCGATCACGCGACCGTCGCGCGGCGAGCGCTGGTCGGCGACGACGACCCGCCAGATGGGGTCCTTGTGGCCGCCTACGCGGGTGAGCCTGAGTCGTACGGACATGCGGTCCGGCAGGTTAGCGGAGCGGCCCCGCCGTCACCGGCCCGCCTGGCGCATCATCGCGCCGAGGTCGGGCATCTTGCCCTGGCCCACCTGCTTCATCACCTTGCGCATCTGGGCGAACTGCTTGACCAGCTGGTTGACCGCCTGGACGTTGGTCCCCGACCCCTTGGCGATGCGCAGGCGCCGCGATCCCTTGATCAGCTCGGGCCGGCGGCGCTCCTCGGGGGTCATGGCCAGGATGATCGCCTCCAGGCGGTCGACCTCCTTCTCGTCCACCTTCACGTTGCGCAGCTCCTTGGCCGCGGAGAAGCCGGGGACCATCCCCAGGAGATTCGTGAGCGGGCCCATGCGCCGGACCTGCTTGAGCTGGGACAGGAAGTCCTCCAGCGTGAACTCGGCCTTGCGCAGCTTGCGCTCCATCTCGGCCGCCTGATCGGAGTCGTACTGGGACTCGGCCTTCTCGATGAAGGTCAGGACGTCGCCCATCCCCAGGATGCGCTGGGCCATCCGGTCGGGGTGGAAGCGCTCGAACTGGTCGAGCTTCTCGCCCGTCGACGCGTAGAGGATCGGCTTGCCGGTGACCGCCTTCACGCTCAGCGCGGCGCCGCCGCGGGCGTCGCCGTCGAGCTTGGTCATGACCACCCCGTCGAAGTTGACGGTCTCCGCGAACTGCTCGGCCACGTTAACCGCGTCCTGGCCGGTCATGGCGTCGACCACGAGCAGGATCGCGTGGGGCTTGATGGCGGAGCGCACGTCGGCCAGCTCCTGCATCAGCTCCTCGTCGATGTGCAGGCGCCCGGACGTGTCCACGATCAGGACGTCCTTGCCCTCGCGCTCGGCGCGCTCGCGGGCCCAGCGGGCGATCTCCACCGGGTTCTTGTCCGTCCCCTGCTCGTACACGTCGGCCTTGGCGCGGGTACCCATGGTCACCAGCTGCTCGACCGCGGCCGGGCGGTGGACGTCGCAGGCGGCGAGGGCGACGCTGGAGTTGTGCTCGGTGCGCAGATGGCGGGCGAGCTTGGCCGCCGCGGTGGTCTTGCCCGCGCCCTGGAGGCCGGCCATCAGGATCACCGTCGGCGGGCGCGGCGAGAACGCGATGTCGCGGCCCGACCCGCCCATCAGCGCGGCCAGCTCCTCGTTGACGATCTTGACCACCTGCTGGCCGGGGTTCAGGTGGCCGATCACGTCCTCGCCCAGGCAGCGCTCCTTCACGGTGGACGTGAACTGCTTGACCACCTTGAAGTTGACGTCGGCCTCCAGCAGCGCGAGGCGGATCTCGCGCATGGCGGCATCCACGTCGTCCTGCGTGAGCGTCCCGCGCTCGCGCACGCTGGACAGCGTGTCCTGCAGCTTCTCGGAGAGGGCGTCGAACATCGACGCCTCAGGCTACTGCTGCGGCGGAGCGGGCGGCGGGGGCGGAGGCGGCGAGAAGCGGTCGGCCAGGCCACCCAGCGCCTGCGAGAACTCGCTCGGGATCACGAAGATCTTGTTCGCCTCCCCGCGCGCGAGCTGGGGCAGCATCTGCAGGTACTGGTAGCTGAGCAGCTCGCGGTCGGGCTTGCCCTGGTGGATCGCCTCGAAGACCTGGCCGATCGCCTTCGACTCGCCCTCGGCCCGCAGGATCGCCGCCTCCTTGGCGCCCTCCGCGCGCAGGATCGCGGACGTCTTCTCCCCCTCCGCGGTGAGGATCTGGGACTGCTTGACGCCCTCGGCGTTGAGGATCGCCGCGCGCCGGTCGCGCTCGGCGCGCATCTGCTTCTCCATCGCCTCCTGGATGGAGCCGGGCGGATCGATGGCCTTGATCTCCACGCGGTTGACGCGGATGCCCCAGCGGCCGGTGGCCTCGTCGAGCACCACGCGCAGGGCGGCGTTGATGGAGTCGCGCGAGGTCAGCGTCTCCTCCAGCGTCATCCCGCCGATCACGTTGCGCAGGGTGGTCACGGTCAGCTGCTCGATGGCCTGCAGCGGGTTGGCCACCTCGTAGGTCACCGACTTGGGGTCGGTGATCGTGAAGTACAGGACCGAGTCGATGTGGACGGTGACGTTGTCCTCGGTGATGGTCGGCTGCGGGGCGAAGGAGACCACCTGCTCGCGCAGGTCGATCAGCGGCTTGAGCCGGTCCATGAAGGGCACGATGATCGTCAGCCCGGGGTCGGCGGTGCGGTTGAAGCGCCCGAAGCGCTCGATGATCCCGGCCCGCGCCTGCGGGACGATCCGCACGGTGCGCGCGGCCACGAAGATGAAGAACAGCGCCACCACGCCCAGGACGATCAGACCGGCCATCTCTCTTCCCCTCTACTCGGTCACGAGCGCCGTGGCGCCCCGGATCTCGACGACCTCGACGCGCGCACCGATGTCGTAGCTCTCGTCTTCGTCGAACGTACGCGCCGTCCAGACTTCGCCGTTGTCGATGCGGATCGCCCCCACCGCCTCGTGGTTGGCGATCCGCTCCACCACGACCCCGCGCCGCCCGATCAGAGCAGCGGTGCCGGTGCGCAGCTGCGCGGGCATCCTGCGGTGCGAGCGGGCGATGGGCCGGACGACCAGCAGCAGCATGAGCGAGGAGATGATGAAGATGCCCCACGAGAGCACGACCCCGCCCCCCGCCGCGTCGACGATGGCCGCCAGGAGCGCTCCGCCCGCGAACGGGGCGAGGAAGAAGCTCATCGTCAGCATCTCGCCCACGGCGAGCACGATCCCGGCGATGATCCAGAACACCCAGCCGTCCATGTGCGGCGAGCCTACCGACTCAGGCTGAGACGAGAGCCCGGGCGAAGTCGCCGGGATCGAAGGGGCGCAGGTCCTCCAGGCGCTCCCCGATCCCGATCAGCTTCACGGGGATTCCCAGCTCGCGGGCGATGGCCAGGGCGATGCCGCCGCGGGCCGTGCCGTCGAGCTTGGTCAGCACGATCCCGCTCACCGGGACCGCCTGGGAGAACAGCTTGGCCTGGCGCAGGCCGTTCTGGCCGGTGGTGGCGTCCACGGTGAGCAGCGTCTCGTGGGGGGCGCCGTCCAGCTGCTTGGAGATCACGCGCGCCACCTTGGCCAGCTCGGCCATCAAGTCGTCCTGGGTGTGCAGCCGCCCCGCCGTGTCCACGATCACGACGTCGGCGCCGCGCTCGATCCCGGCCTGCACGGCGTCGTAGGCGACGGAGCCCGGGTCGGCCTCGGGCGCGCCGCGCACGAAGTCGCACCCGGCGCGCTTGGCCCACTCCTCCAGCTGCTCGACCGCGGCGGCGCGGAAGGTGTCGCCGGCGCCGATGAGGACGCTGCGCCCGAGCGTGTGGCGCAGGTGCCAGGCCAGCTTGCCGATCGAGGTGGTCTTGCCGGTGCCGTTGACCCCGACCACCAGGATGACGGTGGGGCGGTGGCGCAGGTCGATGCGCAGCTCGTCGTCCTCCTGTGGGCGCGCCTCCTGGGCGAGGAGCTCGACCAGGCGGCCGGTCAGCGCCTCGCCATGGAGGCCGTCCTGCTCGGCCTCGCGTTCCAGGCGCTCGACGACGTCGGCGGTGGTCCGTGCGCCCACGTCGGCGTAGATGAGCGCCTCCTCCAGACGCTCCCAGCCCTCGGCGTCCACGGCTCCGGTCAGGAGGGTGGCCTGGATCTCGCCGGCGAGCGCCTCGCGGGTCTTGCCGAGGTTCTCGCGCAGGCGGCGGAAGAAGCCGCGGCGCTCCTCCTCCTGGCCGGCCTCCTCCGCGGCCGGCGCGCCGGGGTGGTCGCCGTCGGTGATGAAGACGTCGTGCCAGTCGCGGGCCATGGGGCGCGAGGCTAGCCGCTCAGGCGACGGCGGCCTCGCGCTCCTGCGCGGGCAGCTTGCGTGAGATCACGCGGGAGATCCCGTCGTCGCCCATCGACACGCCGTAGAGGGTGTCGGCGGCCTCCATCGTGCGCTTCTGGTGGGTGACGACGATGAACTGCGCGCGATTGGCGTGGCGGCGCAGAAGGGTGAGGAAGCGATCGATGTTGAGGTCGTCCAATGCGGCCTCGACCTCGTCGAGCACGTAGAAGGGGCACGGGCGGGCGAGGAAGACGGCGAACAGGAAGGCCAGGGCGGTCAGGGACTTCTCGCCACCGGACAGCAGCGAGAGGCGCTTCATGGCCTTGCCGGCCGGGGTCATCTCGATCTCCACGCCGAGGACGTCCTCCTCCTGCTTGTCCTCGGGCTCCTCGGGCTCGGGCTCGTCGTCGCCCGCGGCCTCGTCCGGCGTGGCCTGGCCGCCCAGGACGCGCTTGGGGCCGTCGTCCTCCTTGACCAGCCGCAGCCGCCCGCGCCCGCCGGGGAAGAGCTGGCCGACCAGCTCCTCGAAGTTGGCCGCGGCGGCCTCGAAGGTGGTCTCGAACGCCTCGCGGATCCGGCGGTCGGTCTCGGAGATCAGCGACTGGAGCTCGCGCATGGCGGTCTCCAGGTCGGTGCGCTGGGTCTCCAGCTCCTCGACGTGGGCGAGCGCCTCGGCGTACTCGTCCTGGGCCAGCGGGTTGACCGGGCCCAGCTGCTCGCGCCGCCGCGCCAGGCGCTCGATGCGCGCGGCGAGCGCCTCGCGCTCCTCGGGCGGCAGCGCCTCCTCGGCGGGCTGGGCGGGCAGCTCGAGCTTGGCCGCCAGGCCGCGCAGCTCGGACTCGGCCTCCGCGGACTGGTCTCGGGCCTGCTGCGCGGAGACCTCGGCCACGGTCACCGCCTCGCCGCGCTCGCGCAGCCGGCCCTGGAGGTCGGCCTCGCGGTGGGCGTGCCCGCGCAGGGTGGCGGCCAGCTCCTCGCCGGAGGCGCGGTCGGCCGCGAGCTCGGCTTCCAGGGTGGACAGGTGTCCGGCGAGCGCGGACTCCAGGCCCTCCAGCGCGGCGATCGTCCGGTCCGCGGCGGGGGCGAGGGCCTCGCAGCGCTCCAGCGCCACGCGCGCGGCGGCGAGGCGCTCGGCGTGCGCCTCGCGGGCGCGGGCGGCCTGATCGGCCAGGCGCCGCTCCGCGGCCAGCGCGGCGACGACCTCGGCCCGGCGGATTCCCGCCGGCCCTTCGTCCGGCGCCGTGCGCCGCTGTTCGATCAGCCACTCGGCGCGCCGGAGGTCCTCGGCGGCGACGTCGCGCGTGCGGACGGCGTCGCGCAGCGCGCGGTCGGCCTCGGCCCGGGTCTCGTCCGTCCGGGCGACCGCGGCCGCCGCGTCTTCGGCTGCCTGGGCGGCGGTGCGCTCGGCGCCGGCGGCGGTTTCGGTGGCGGCGATGAGCTCGTCGCGGCGGTGGCGCTCGGCCAGGACCCGGTCCTCCCCGCCCTCGGGCGCCTGGCGCAGCTCGCGCCAGGCGGCGAACCAGGCGCGGCCGGAGCGGGTGACGGCGGTGCCCTGGAATGCGTCGTCTAGCGCGTCGAAGTTGTCGACGACCCAGGCGTTTGCGAGCAGATGGCGCGCGAAGGCAACGGTGTCGCCGTCGCCGCGGAGGTGGGTGGCGAGTGGCTCGGCGCCGGGAGCGGGGGACGTGGCCGCGGGAACGGCTGCGGGTGAGGGTGGTGAGGGGGCCGACGGATCCGGGTCCGATCGCGATTTTGCCCCATGGTGGGGCTCTATCGCGATCGCGCCGGTGACGAGGGCGCTGCCTCCCTCGGAGCCCGCCTTGTCGAGGGCGTCGCGGGCGGCGCCGAGATCCGGGACGACGGCGGCGCGCAGGCGCCCGCCGAGCGCGGCGGCTACCGCGAGCTCGTAGCCGGGCTCGACGTCGAGGACGTCGGCGAGCGCGGGCTCGCCGCCCGGTGCAGCGGCCTGGGCGCGCAGGAAGTGGTTGACGGCGGCCAGGTCGGCGCCCACTCGGGCGGATTCGCGCCGGGCGGCCTCGACCGCGGACTCCGCGCGACCCCGCTCCTCCCGGGACGCCTCGCAAGCCGACTCCGCGGAGGCCAGCTCGGACCGGCGCACTTCGACGACGCCCTCGGCGGCCTCGACCGCAGCACGCGCCGCCTCCAGCCGAACCCCCAGCTCGGCCACCTGCCGCTCGACCTCCTCCGAGCGCTCGCGCTCGAGGCCGGCCAGCGCCGCCTCGAGCTCGGCGATCCGGCCGGACCCATCCCCCTCGATGCCCGGCCGTTCAGCCCCCATCTCCCCCACGCCGCCAGACCCGCCCCCCTCGCCTGCCATCCCCCCAGCCCGGCCAGACCCGCCCCCCTCGATGCCCGGCTGTTCCGAACCCATGGCCTCGATCCGCGCACGAAGTCGCTCGGCACGCGAGGCCAGCCCCTCAGCCGTCGAGCGCGCCTGCTCCAACCGCAACCCCGCCCGCTCATGCGCGGAGCGCGCCGCGAAGGCCCGGCCCGACAGCCGCTCGCGCTCCTCGCTGCGGCGCGAGAGCGCCTCCTCGGCCTCCTCGCGCCCCTTGGCCACCGTGGCCAGCTCGCGCTCCACCTCGTCGCGCGCCGCGCGCGCCGCGGCGGCGGCGGCCTCCGCGGCGGTCAGCCCGTCGCGGGTCTCGCGCATCCGGTCGCGCGCCAGCTCCCAGCGGGCCTCGGTGGACTGGCGCTCCAGGCGCTCGTGCAGCTCGGCCGCCTCGGCCTGGCGCTTCAGCGGGCGCAGCCGCGAGCGCGCCTCGCGCTCCACGTCGAGCAGCCGGTCGAGGTTGTCCTGCGTGCGCTCCAGCTTCAGCTGCGCGCGGCGACGGCGCTTGCGGTGCTTGCCCAGCCCGGCCGCCTCCTCGATCAGCAGCCGCCGGTCGCGCGGCTTGCTGGTCACGATCGCCTCCACGCGACCCTGGGAGACGACGGAGTGCATCTCCTTCCCCAGGCCGGTGTCCGACAGCGCCTCGAGCACGTCGACGAGCCGGCAGCGGGCGCCGTTGAGCCGGTACTCGCCCTCGCCGTTGCGGTCCAGGCGCCGGGAGATCGCGATCTCGCTGAACTCGACCCCGGCCGCCCCGTCGCCGTTGTCGATCACCAGCTCCACCTCGGCCGCCCCGCGTGCCTGCTGCCCGCGCGCGCCGCCGAAGATCACGTCCTGCATCGACTGGCCGCGGACCGCCAGGGGCGACTGCTCGCCCAGGGCCCACAGCACGGCGTCGGTCACGTTGGACTTGCCCGAGCCGTTGGGACCGACGATCACGCTCACGCCCGGCCCGAACTCCAGCCGCGTGCGGTCGGGGAAGGACTTGAACCCCTTCAGGGTGATCGACTTCAGGTGCACGTCAGGCGTCCATCCGTTCCAGGGCCTCCTGGGCCGCCATCTGCTCGGCCTCCTTCTTGGACCGCCCGTGCCCGCGGCCGACCTCCGCGCCCTCCACGCTGGCCGCGACCTCGAAGCGCCGGTCGTGCGGCGGGCCCTCCTCGCCCACCACCTCGTAGGCGACGCTCTGGCCCCGGCGCGCCAGGCGCTCCTGCAGCGCGGACTTCGCGTCCTCCGGGCTCTCCAAGGCTGCGTCGATGCGCGCGCGGAAGGACTCCACCACCGCCTCCGCGGTGCGGGCGAACCCGAACTCCAGGTAGCAGGCGCCGATCAGCGCCTCCAGCACCTCGCCGGGGGCGCGCGTGGTCTGCGCGAGCTGGGCGGCCGAGGCGCCGGGCGGCGCCGCGGCCTGCAGGCGCTCCGTCAACCCCAGGTCCTCCGCCACCGCCTTGCAGGCGCGCGCGGACACGGCCTGGGCCCGGATCTTGGTCAGCCACCCCGCGCCGTAGCGCTCCGCCTCGAAGCGGGGGTAGAGATCGTCGGAGACGGCCAGCGCGAGCACCGAGTCACCCAGGAAGGCGAGACGCTCGTAGGACTCCGCCCCGGCCCCGCTCCACGAGGAGTGCGTGAAGACCGGCCTGACCCGCTCGGCGGGCAGGGCGTCCAGCAGCTCGGAGAGACTCGCCAGCGCTCAGGGCCTCGGCTCGGCAGGCTGGTGGGACAGGATGTAGTCGACCGCCGACCCGACGGTGGCGATGCTCGCCGCCTCCTCGTCGGGGATGCGCACGCCGTAGGTGTCCTCCAGCTCCTGCACGAGCGTGTAGAGGTCGAGGGAGTCGGCCTCGAGGTCCTCCTTGAACCGCGTTCCCTCGTCGATGCGGCCCGGATCCACTTCCAGCTCGTCGACGAGATGGTTGCGGATGAGGCCGAGGATCTCCTCGCGCGTCATCGAGGGGAAACGCTAGCCGCGGTCTCGGACGGGGCGCCGCGCAGGGCTCCGGCCGCCTCCAGGGCCTCCAGGGTGCGCTCCACGGCGCGCTCGCGCACAGCCCGCTCGGCCACGGCGATCGCCCGCGCCACCCCGTGGCGCGTGAAGCGCCCGTGGTGCACCACCCCGACGCGGCGCAACCCCAGGATGTACGCACCGCCGGCGGCCTCGGGGTCCAGCTCGTCGCGCAGCCCGCGCAGCGCGCCGCGCAGCAGCAGCCCTCCCACCTTCCCGCGCGGCGAGGCCTGCGCGGCCTCGCGCACGGCGCCGAGCAGGACGTTCGACACGCCCTCCATCACCTTCAGCGCCACGTTGCCCGTGAAGCCGTCCGCCACCACCACGTCCGCCACGCCCTCGGTCAGCGTCGTGCCCTCGACGTTGCCGACGAACCGCACCGAGTCCACGGTCTCCGCGCGGGCCGCGAGCTGCTCGTGGGCCTCCAGCAGGCCCGGCGTCCCGCGGGTCGCCTCCTCGCCGTTGGACAGCAGCGCCACCCGCGGGCGCTCCACGCCCAGGACGGCCTGCGCGAAGGCCGCGCCCATGAAGGCGAACTGGACCAGGTGCTCGGGGCGGACCTCGACGTTGGCCCCCACGTCCAGGAACAGCACCGGGGCGCCCGGGATCGGGAGCGCCGCCGCCAGCGCGGGGCGGTAGATGCCGCGGGCGCGCTTGATGTTGAACAGGCTCGCGGCCACCGCCGCGCCGGTGGACCCGCCGCAGACCAGCGCGTCGGCCTCCCCCGCCCCGACCGCCTTGGCCGCGCGCACGATCGAGGCCTCGGGCGTGGAGCGCACCGCCATGGCGGGCTCGGCGGTCTTGGCGATGGAGACGGGCGCGTCGACGACGGTCACCTCGTCGGGCACGTCGCCGATCTGCGAGGCGGGACCGAAGACGAGGACGCGGGTCCCGGCGGCCGCGGCGAGCGCGGCGCCGGCGGCGACCTCCGCGGGGCCGAGGTCCGCCCCGTTCGCGTCGACCGCGACCGTGACCGGCTCGGGCAAGGCGGTGGCCCTACTCGTGGTCGTGGTCGTGCCCGGCGTGCGCCGAGACGATTTCGCGGCCCGCGTAGGACCCGCACTCGGGGCACACGCGGTGCGGCAGGCGCGGGCTGTGGCACTGCGGGCACTCGTTCCAGGCCGGAGCCTGGACCTTGTGCTGGGCGCGGCGCTTGCGCGTGCGCGACCGGGCCTGCTTCTGCTTGGGGACGGCCATGGGCCGAGGAAGGGTAGCGAAGGGGGTAGGCTGGCCGCGTCCGGGGGGCGCAGGAGAGGAGATCCAGATGTACGGAAAGCTCGCAGTGGCGGCGGTGACCGCAGTCCTCGGCTCCTTCGCACTCGCGCCCGCAGCGCAGGCCCACTGGGTGAGCGTCTCCCCGCGCTACGGAGCCGTGTTCCAGCCGTTCACCTTCACCGGGACGAAGTGGCAGCCGTACCGCAAGGTCACGGTCCTCTACGACCAAAACGCGAACGGCCGCTTCAACCAGACGGGCAAGGTGTTCCCCAACGGCAACGGGTACTTCCGCTTCCGCTGGAACGGCGAGGACGTGGCCGACACGCACCGGATGTGCTTCCGGCAGTTCGACACGCGCTACGGGCGCTACTACAGCGCCTGCAAGCTATTCACGGCGAACACCTAGTCCAGCTTCAGCTCGCGCAGCTTCGCCCAGCGCGGATCCGGCTCGGGCTCGTGCCCGTGGTCCGGGTCCGCGTTGAGGTCGGCGCCGCACTGGGCGCACAGGCCCGCGCAGTCCTCGCGGCAGAGGATCTGGGCCGGGAGCGCGAGGGCCAGCGCGTCGCGCGCCCAGGCGCGCAGGTCCAGGACCTCGTCGGCGGAGACATAGGGGCTCTCCAGGTCCTCGCCGCCACCGGCCTGGTGAACCTCCCGCGAATCGACGTCGAAGCTCGGAGCGGCGGGCTCCAGGCAGCGCATGCACGCGCCGCGCGGCGTGGCGGCGAAGCGCAGCCGCAGCGACCAGCCGCCGCCGGTCATGCGCGAAATGTCCAGCACGGCCGAGACGGGGCTGGGCGCCACCGGATACGGAGCGCCCGAGAGCTCAAGCGGGTCGACGGCCACGGCGAGCTCCAAGCGCCGGCCCTGCCCCGGGACGAGGCGCAGGCGGGCGAGGTCGAACAGGTCGGTCCGCGCGGGCATGCCTTCGAGGGTAGCGGCGCCCGCGCCCCGCGTCCGCGAGCGGCTTAGTCCTTGAGCTCCCGCTTCAGGACCTTGCCCGTGGCGTTGCGCGGCAGCTCGTCCACGAACCGGAAGTCGCGCGGCACCTTGTAGCCGGCCAGGTGCTGCTTGACGTAGCCCTTGAGCTCCTTCTCGGAGGGCTCCTGGCCGTTGCGCGCGACGATCACCGCGCGCAGGCGCTGGCCCCAGTCGTCGTCGTCCACGCCGACCACCGCTACCTCCTCGACGTCGTCGCGCTTGGCCAGCAGCTCCTCCACCTCCTGGGGGAACACGTTCTCGCCGCCGGAGACGATCATCTCGTCGTCGCGCCCGTCCACGAACAGGCGCCCGGCCTGGTCGAAGTGGCCGACGTCGCCCGTGGCCATGAGGCCGTCGATGACGTCCTTGCCGCCGCCGCCCGTGTAGCCCTCGAACAGCATCTCGTTGGCGACGAAGATGCGGCCGGTCTCCCCCTGGGGGACCTCCTTGCCGTCCTGGTCGTAGAGCTTGATGACGGTCCCGCGCGGGGGCTGGCCGACGGTGCCGGGAGCCTCGCGCATGTCCTGCGGCGTGGCGATCGCCGCCCACGCCACCTCGGTGGAGCCGTAGAGGTTGTAGGCGACGTCCCCGAAAGCCTCCGTGACCCGCTTCGACAGCGCGGCGGAGTACTGCGACCCGCTGATGGCGATCACGCGGAGGTTCGACAGGTCGTAACGGCCGATGACCTCGGGGCCCAGGTCCACCATCCGCTGGAGCATCACCGGGACCACCGCGAGCGCCGTGGCCTGGTGCTGCGCGACCATCGACAGCGTCGCCTCGGGGTCGAACTTGCGTTTGAGCACCAGCGTCGACGCCAGTCCCATCCCCAGCGAGAAGTGCGCGAAGCCCCAGGAGTGGAACATCGGCGCGGCGACCATCGTCGTCTCGCGGGCCTGCAGCGGGATCTTCGACAGCAGCGCGGCCGCCGGGTCGAGGCTCTCGGGCTGCGAGCGGTTGGCGCCCTTGGGCGTGCCCGTCGTCCCCGAGGTGAGGATGACCACGCGGCCCGGGTTCTCCGGGGCCACCACGTCGGAGGCGTCGCCCTCCTCGATCAGCGACTCCAGCGTCGGGTCTTCGAGCTGGGACTCGGCCTCGTGCCAGGCGATGAAGCGCTTGCGACGGGTCGCGGCCTCCGACACCAGCTCGGTGAACTCCTCGTCGAACACGATCGCCTTGGGCGCCTCGCGCTTGACCACGTCGGTGATCTGCGGCGCCGCGAACGCGGTGTTCAGGTACAGCGCGTGGGCGCCGAGCTTGGAGAGGGCCACGGTGGCGTCGATGAACCCGCGGTGGTTGCGGCACATGATCGCCACGCCGTCGCCCTCGACGATGCCGGCGTCGGAGAAGGCGTGGGCCAGGGCGTTGGTGCGGCGGTGCACGTCGCCGAAGGTCAGCAGGCCCAGCTCGTCGATGATCGCCGTCTCGTCCGGATAGCGCACCGCGGCGCCGGTGTAGCCCGCGGCGGGCGTGGGCCCGAAGCGCCGCAGCGCCAGCCCGACCTTCAGCAGCTTGTCCGGGCGGGTGGGCCGCAGGATGCCCGCGCCGGCCAGGGTGCGCACCGTGTGCAGGCGCTGGGACAGTGAACTCATGGTGGTATCCAATCATTCCGGGGAAGCTGAGAAGCATGTCCGGATGGTTCGAGCGCTTCGGGTTCGCGCAGGTGGGCGACGGCCTGCTGGTCGGCGCCTACCCGGTGGACGCCGACGACGTGGCGGCCCTGGCGGACGCCGGGGCCGACGTCCTGGTCAACCTGTGCGAGGACGTCGAGTACCGGGATGGCCAGCGCGATGCCCTGGCCATGGCCCTGGAGACCGCCGGCATCGAGGAGCGCCGCCTGCCCGTCCCCGACTACGGCCACCTGCCCGCCGAGCACATCGAGCGCGCCGTGGGCGAGGTGACGACGGAGTTGGAGGCGGGCCGCCGCGTCTACCTGCACTGCCGCGCCGGGTGGCAGCGCTCGGCCACCATCGCGGCGGGCGCCGTGGCCGTGCGCGAGGGCGTCGACGCGCGGGACGCGCTGGCCCGCGTGCGCGAGCGCAAACCCACCGCCGAGCCCATGGCCCACCAGCGCGCCGACCTCCTGGCCTGGTGGGACGAACGGGCGCGTTGACAGTCGCACCGGAGTCTGGTTCAGTCGGCGGGTGACGCTAAGCGGACGGACCCGCAGCGCCGCGGCCCTCGCCGTCGCCGTGGCGATGGCGGTCCCGGCGGTGGCCGAGGCGGCGAGCAGCATCTCCGTCACCGCGCCCCGGCGAATCGGCGTCAACCAGACGTTCACGATGGGGATCTCGGGGTTCGCCGACCCGGCGGGGTACAGCACCCCCCGGTCCACGGTCCGGGTGATCGTCGCGGGGCACCACCGCTCGAGCGGACCGAGCTGCCTCGAGGACGTGAACGGGGGCACCTCGGGCGACACGATCTTCTTCAGCGGCGTGATCCCGGCCGGAAGCTACTCGTTCACGGTCAGGACCCGGTTCCCGATCATCAGCGACAACTGGGTGGTCTGCGCGCTGTCCGCCCAGCAGGACTTCACCGGCCAGGCCGCCTTCGCCCACAACCGGGCGGCCGCGCGGGTCGTGGTGGTCAGGGGCCGGGTCGCGTTGCGGGAGAAGGCGATCACCGTGTCCCTCTCCCCACCGAGCGTCGCCGCCGACGGCAACGGCCTCAGCGTTGCCTCGATCCTGGCCACGCAGGGGTTCGACGCGATCCCGAACGCCCGGCTCGCCGTGCAGCCCGATCCCAAGCCGGCGGCGCCGCGGGCCGTGGTGTGCGACACCCGCGGCGGCGGGACGTTGCTGTGGCCGGGGTCGCGCTTCCAGGACGGCACCCGCTCGGTCAGCGGGTTCGACACCCGGGCCGACGGCGGCGGCACCAAGCAGCTCAAGGTGCTCACCGGCTCGCAGGGCGGCCAGTTCTCGCTGTCGGGCACGCTGAAGGGACAGAGCTCGGTCTTCGACCTCAAGCAGCTCGCCCTCAACGCCCAGGGGCAGGGCCCGTTCCCGGCCGACCCGCGCGCCTTCCTGACCCAGCTCGGGCACGACTACATGGAGGGGTCGGCGCCGCGCTTCGGCGCCGCGCTGGCGCTGCGGGGTGCGACGGCGGGGACGACGCTGGCCCGCCAGCAGGCGATCCTGGAGTGGCTCGGGTTCGTCCGTTCCCCCGGCCTCGGGTTCGGCCCGGCCCGCCGTGCCGACGGCCGCGGGGGCGTCGTGCTGTACCCGAAGGGGACGGCGGTGCGCACCGCGTCGGGCTTCATCACCCCGGGCGCGCCGCGCTGGGTTATCGACGTGGACAACCTGGGGACGGCGGTCGCCAACTCCACGACCTTCGGCGGGATCTTCCGCTTCCCCGACCTCTCCGATCCGCGCTACGCCGGCGTCGTGCTCCCCTTCGGCAGCTGGGTCGGCGGGGGCTTCGCCGCCGCCGGATTCGCCCCCGCTCTGCCCAACGAGGACCTGGCCTACTTCGGCTACCCCGAGCCGCCGCCGGTGGGCGCGCCGGGGCGGAACGACTTCGAGGGCTGTCTGGGCCTGGGGATCGGCGGCTACCTGGCCGACGTGCACTCGCCGGCCCGCCTGCTGTTCAAGGGCGCGGGCGGCGCCTCGCTGGGCCTCGGGCCCGCCGGCGCCCTGCTGGACGTGCCGGGCGGGTTCGTCTCCGCGCCGGCGCGCGGCGTGGCCCGCTACCACGTGCCGGCCGGCGCGTACGCGCTCGACCTCACCGGGACGGGCAGCGGGAAGGTGACGCTCGTGCTCTCGGGGCCGGGCGCCGCGCAGCCGTCGGTCTTCTCGTTCTCCGCCCGGGCGAATGCCAAGGGCACGCTGGCGCTGTCCGGGCGCGGAGTGCCCCGGGCGCTGACCTTCGGCGGCCGGCGCGTGACGGCCACGCTGGGCGTCGGGATGCGGATCTCCGGCCTGCCGCGCAGCCTGAAGGCGGGCAAGCGCGTGCGCGTGGGGCTGCGCGTGCTGGACCAGTTCGGCGTCGCGGTGGCGGGCGCGGCCGTGCAGGCCGGCTCGGCCGCCGGGGCCACCGACGCGCGCGGCCGGGCGGCTTTGCTGCTCACGCCCCGCCGCGGGCGCCTGAACGTCGTGGTCAGCGATCCGGGCCACCGCTCGGCACGCGCCTCGATCCCCGTGCGCTGAAGCCGGCGGTTCCGTCGGGGGCGGGGCCTAGCCTGCTGGGGTCATGGAAGCCGCCACACCCCTGCGCATGCCCCACGTCCGCACCGTCGGCGACCAGGTCGTCGTCGACGCCCTGTCGGTCACCGACGAGACCGTGGTGCGCCTCGTGCGCGAGCGCGAGGAGGCGGGCGGCGACCCGGTCGCCCCGCTCCTCGACGCGCTGGAGATCGGCGCGCGGGTGCTGGACCGCGAGCAGACCGGCACCAACGTCGAGGCGGTCAAGGCGGAGATGGAGAAGGCCGCGCGCGACCTCAACGACCAGTTCGCCGAGCGCGCGGGCGCGGTCTCGCAGGCCCTGGAGGCACGCCTGGACGCCGTGTTCTCCCCCGACTCCGGGCACCTGTCACGCGCGCTGGAGCGCCACTTCTCCGACGGCAGCTCCGAGGCCGTCCAGCACCGCGTCAAGGCGCTGGTGGCCGAGGTCCTGACCCGTTCGCGGGAGGACCTCCAGCGCCAGTTCTCCGCGGAGGACGAGCGCAACCCTCTGGGGGACTTCAAGCGCATGACCGCGGCGATCATCAAGCAGGCCTCCGACCGCCAGGACGCCAGCCAGCGCGCGCTCCTGGAGAAGATGAACGCGCTGGAGCTGGAGGTGCAGCGACTGCACGCCGAGCGCGACCTGGAGGAGGGGGTCGCCGCCGAGCGCGAGCGCGGCACCGCCAAGGGGCGCGACTACGAGGAGCTGGTCTTCGAGGCCCTGGACGCCATCGCCGGCGGCCAGGGCGACGACTGCGACGCGGTCGGCGACGTCAAGGGGACCACGCGCAAGACCGGCGACATCGTCGTGGCGATCGACGGCTGCCGGGGGCCGGCGCGCGGACGGATCGTGTTCGAGGCCAAGAACTCCCGGCTCTCCAAGCCCGAGGCGCTGCGCGAGCTCGACCGCGGCCGCGCCGAGCGCGAGGCTGACTACGCGGTCCTGGTCGTCCCCGCCGAGGACAAGCTTCCGGCCAAGACCCATTCGCTTCGCGAGTTCAACGGGGACAAGCTGCTGGTCGTCTACGACCCGGAGGAGGGCTCGCCGGTCGAGCTGGAGCTGGCCTACCGCCTGGCCCGCGCACGGGTCCTGATGGCGCGCGGCGGCGACGAGGGCATCGACGCTGGCGCGATCGCCGAGACGGTGGAGCGGGCGCTGGGCGCGATGGAGGAGGTCCGCTCCATCAAGCAGAAGCTCACCGGCGCCACCACGAGCATCGACGCCGCCCGCGATCTGCTCGACGCGCTGGCCGACTCGGTCCGCGGCCACCTGACCCGCATCGACGGCCTGCTCGCGGCCGGCGATCCGGACGCGACCGCCTAGCCCGGTGACCCGTCGCCGGGTGGTCGTCCACGGCCACGTCCAGGGCGTGTTCTTCCGCGACTCCATACGCGAGCGCGCGGAGTCCCGCGGCCTCGCGGGCTGGGTGCGCAACCGCGACGACGGAGCCGTGGAGGCCGTGTTCGAGGGCGTCGAGGAGGACGTGGACGCGCTGGTGCGCTTCTGCGAGGAGGGCCCAAGCCAGGCCTCCGTGCTGAACGTCGAGGTCGCCGACGAGGACCCGCTCGGCGACGACGGCTTCGCGGTCCGCTAGCGGCGGCCGCTAGGAGACTTCGGCCGGCTCGTCCTTGCCGGCCAGGCGGTCGCGGCCGCGCTGGACCGCTCCGATGAACTTCGTGAGGTTGATCTCCAGGGTGTTGAGGATCTCGTCGGCGTAGTCCTCGGCGCCGAGGCGGATCTCGCGCTCGCGGGCCCGCGCGTCCTCGATGATGTCCTCGGCGGCGCGCTCGGCCTGCTTGGTGATCTCCTCCTGCGAGATCAGCTTCTCCTGGCGGTCGCGCGCCTCCTTGACGATGCGCTCGGCCTCGCGCTTGGCCTCGGCGAGCATCTCCTGACGTTCCTTGACGATCCAGCGCGCCTGCTTGATCTCCTCAGGGATCGTGGCGCGCATCTGGTCGAGGATGTCGTAGATCTCCTCCTTGTCCACGCGCACCTGGTCGGTCAGCGGGACCGGCTTGGCGTTGTGGACGGTGTCGTCCAACTTGTCGATCAATACGAGGACGTCCATAACAATCCGTTCAGTTCGTCAGCGCTGGAGTTCTTCCTTCAACCGCTTGGCCACGACAGGCGGGACCAAATCGTCGACGTCCCCCCCGAAAGTGGCCAGCTCCTTGACGCCGCTGGAGCGCAGGAAACTGTATTGCGGGCCGGACATCAAGTAGACGGACTCTATCTCCGGCGCCTGCATTCGGTTGAGCTGGTTCATCTCGAACTCGTACTCGAAGTCCGAAATCGCCCGCAGCCCCTTGACTATCGCCATCGCGCCCTGCTCGCGGGCGAAGTCCACCACGAGGTTCGAGAACGGCTCCGCGCGGACGTTTCCCAGGTGGGCCGTGGCCTCCTCGATGAAGCCCACGCGCTCCTCCGCGCGGAACAGCGTGTTGGCCTTGCGGACCGACAGGTTGACCACCGCGACGATCAGCTCGTCGTACATCTTCGACGCGCGGGTGATCACGTCGAGGTGCCCGTAGGTGACCGGGTCGTAGGAGCCGGGGCAGACGGCGATGCGGTTGTCAGGAGCCATGGATTCGGATCAGGGTGTCGCCGTAGCGGCGTTCGTCGACCGGCGGCAGTCCCAGGTCCAGCGGAGCGCGCCGGTCGCTCTCCGCTGCCACCCGCGCGCCCGCTGCGAGCACCGGGGGCAGGGCGGCCGACAGGTCCTTCGCCAGGGCGGAGGCGTGCCGGTATGGAGGGTCGATGAGAACCAGATCGTATTCACGCCCGCGCTTTCGTGCGGCGCGCAGGAAGGCGCGGGCGTCGGCGCGGTGCACCTCCGCCTCCAGGCCGAGGGCCTCCAGGTTGTCGCGCACGGCGCGCACGGCCGCGGGAGCGCTGTCCACGAACACGGCGTCCGCGGCCCCCCGCGACAGCGCCTCGATGCCCAGCGCGCCAGAGCCGGCGAACAGGTCCAGCACGCGCAGGCCCTCGAGGTCGCCGAGGGTGGAGAACAGCGCCTCGCGCACGCGGTCCGCGGTGGGCCGGGTCCGCCCGCCCCGCGGCGCGACCAGGCGGCGCCCCCCGTGTTCTCCGGCGATGACGCGCATCCCGTCAGGCCGGGATTGGCTCCAGCGCCTCGGCGCCGTAGGCGCGGCCGAGGGCGAGAGCGAGCAGGGCGTGCTCGGGCTCGCTCAGCTCGGGGTCGGCGTCGAGCAGCTCACCGGCGTGGGCGCGGGCGCGCTCCAGCAGGTCCTCGTCCTCGGGCAGGCGGGCCACGCGGAACTCGGCCGCCCCGTGCTGGCGGGTGCCGACGATCTCCCCCTCCCCGCGCAGCGCAAGGTCGATCTCCGCCAGCCTGAAGCCGTCGTGGTGCTCGGCCAGCGCGCGGAGTCGCGGCGCATCGCCCGGTCCGAACAGGATGCACACCGACGCGTGTTCCCCCCGCCCCACGCGGCCGCGCAGCTGGTGCAGCTGGGAAATCCCGTAGCGCTCGGCGTTCTCCACCAGCATCACGGTGGCGTTGGGGACGTCGATCCCGACCTCGATCACCGACGTGGCCACCAGGACGTGCGCGCCGCCCTCGGCGAACGCGGCCATCGCCTCCTGCTTGGCCTTCGGGCGCATCTGCCCGTGCAGGAGGACGACGTCGAAGTCGGCCAGCTCGGTGCGCTTGAGGCGCTCGTACTCCGCCGTCGCCGCCTTGGCCTGCAGCGCCTCGGACTCCTCCACCAGCGGGCAGACCACGAAGGCCTGGCGTCCGGCGCGCAGCTCCTCGCGGATGCGCTCGTAGGCCCGCGCGCGCTCGCGGTCGCTGCCGGCCACGTGGGTCTCGACCGGCTTGCGCCCGCTGGGCAGCTCGCGCAGGGACGTGCTGTCCAGGTCGCCGTAGGCGGTGAGCGCGAGCGTCCGGGGGATCGGCGTCGCGGTCAAATGCAGCACGTGCGGGGACAGGCCCTCCGGCGCCTTGCGGTCCAGCCGCCGGCGCTGGTCCACGCCGAAGCGGTGCTGCTCGTCCACCACGGCCACGGCCAGGCGGTCGAAGGCGACCGCGTCCTCGATCAGCGCATGCGTGCCGACCAGCAGGGAGAGCTCGCCGCTGGCCAGCTTGGACAGCGTGTCCGCGCGCCGCACGCCCGCGGTGGAGCCGGTGAGCAGCGCGGCGCTGACGCTCTCCCCGCCCAGCAGGCGCTGGATGGTCGCGAAGTGCTGGTCGGCCAGCGTCTCGGTCGGGGCCATCAGCGCGGCCTGCATCCCATGCTCGACGGCGCGCATCATCGCGGCCAGGGCCACCACGGTCTTGCCCGATCCCACCTCCCCCATCAGCAGGCGCTGCATCGGGCGCGAGTCCGCGAGATCCGTCTCGATCTGCGCGATCGCGCGCGCCTGGTCTCCCGTCGGCGTGAACGGGAGCGAGTCGCGCAGCCAGCGGCTGGTCAGGGAGTCGTCTCCGTCGAGGGCGGCGGCGGTCCCGGCGGTCCGGCGCCGGGCCTTGCGGCGCAGCATCACGAGCTCCAGCAGGAGCATCTCCTCGAACGCGAGGCGGCGTCTGGCTTGGGTCGGGTCCCGGGTCTCGGCGTCGGGGAAGTGCATGGCATCGAGGGAGGCGGCGCGGCCGGGGAGGCGCTCCTGGGCTCTGAGCCGGGCCGGGAGGGGGTCGATGACCTCGGCGATCTTGTCCCGGTGCTCGCGGACCAGCTCGAGGATCTGGGTGGAGGTGATGCCCTCGGTGGCCGGGTAGTGGGCGACCTCCCCTCCACCCGCCATCGCCTCGTCGGTGGGCGCGTGGCCCTGCACGGAGAACGAGTTCTGGCCCTTGTACTTGCCGTGCAGCACCAGCCGCGTCCCGGGGCGGTACTTCTGCTCCAGCCAGGGCTGGTTGAAGAACGTGACCTTCATCGGCCCGGACTCGTCGGCCACCGTGGCCTCCACCAGCGGGCGCATGCCGCGCCGGCGCACGGAGCGCGAGCGGATCGAGCGCACCTCCACCACCACGGTCGCCGACTCCCCCGGTATGAGCGTGGCGACGGTCCGGCCCTCGCGGCGGTCGCTGGGGAGGTGGTCGATCAGGTCGCCGATGGTGTGCAGACCCAGGCGTTGCAGGGCCTCGCCGGCCTTCTCGTAGGGCGCCGGCAACGGCTCGTCGAGGATGGACGGGCGGGGGTAGCGGACCTGCGCGTACTCGAGGTCCTCGGGGGCTAGGGGATCGGCGGAGCCGAAGGCGCGAATCACCCCCTCAGTCTGACTCCCCCGACGGTCTGAACCGGACGCGGTTGCACTTAGCCGCCATATAGGCGGTCAACTGCAGCCGCGTGCCCTATTCGGAGGCGAGCAGCCACCAGTAGGCGGGCTGGCCGCCGATGCTCTGCTCGAGCTCCACGCCCTCGGGCGCGAGGCCGCGGACGTGCTCGCCGTCCAGCGGTGCGTCCTCGCCGGAGATGCAGGTCAGCAGCTCGGCGTCGCGTCCGAGCGCGTCGAGGACCGCTCGCAGAGTCGGCTCGGGCGCGCCCCAGGCCACGATCTCGTCCTCCACGAAGCCGACGGCCTCGCCCGCGCGGAACCGTCCGCCGACATCGTCGCGGGCGGCCGGGGCGACCGCGCCGGTGCGCAGGCAGGCCAGCTGGGCCTCCATGGCCTGCGCGTTGGCCTTCGCCTCGCGGTTCGTCTCCAGGGCCACGGCCACGACGAGCCCGGCCTGCTGGGAGCGCGTGGGCACCACGCGCACCTGCTTGTCGGAGAGCCCGGCCGCGCGCTCGGCGGCCATGATCACGTTGGGGCTGTTGGGCAGGACCACCACCTGCTCGGCGGGCACCGCGTGCATCCCGGCCAGCAGGTCGTAGGTGGAGGGGTTCAGCGTCGGGCCGCCGTCCAGCGTCTGCACGCCGAGCCCGTCGAACAGGACCTTCATCCCGTCCCCGCTGACCACCGCGAGCGCACCGCAGCGCGCCTGCTGCTCGCCGCCGTTGCGCGACAGCAGGCGCTCGGCCTGGTGCTCCATCTGCAGGTGCATGTCGGCCACGTCGAGGTGGGTAACGCTCTGCGCCGCGGAGAACAGCGCCGTGGCCGCCTCCGGGTCGTCGGTGTGCACGTGCACCTTCAGCGTGGAGGTGTCGCCCACCACCAGTACCGAGTCGCCCAGCTCGTCCAGCTCACGCCGGTAGACCATGGCGTCCAGGTCCTCGCCGGTGACCACGAAGTTCGTGCAGTAGCGGAAGGTGGAGGAGTCGTGCTGCGGGTGCGTGACCCGAGCGGGGCCGTGGTGCTCGATCTCCGGCGGCTCGGCGCCGCGCAGCACAGCGACGACCCCCGCGAAGATCACGGTCAGCGCGTGCCCGCCGGCGTCCACCACGCCCGCCTCGCGCAGCACCGGCAGCAGCTCGGGCCCGCGCTTGACCGATTCCTGGCCGGCGGCGACGGCACGTTCCAGGACGTCGGCGATGGCGGCGTCCTGGAGGTCGGGCGGGGCGTCGGGGCCCAGGCGCGGATCGGGCATGTGGGCCAGCTCCGAGGCCACGCGGTGCGCCATCTCCCGCACCACCGTGAGGATCGTGCCCTCCGCGGGCTCGCGGACCGAGTCGTAGGCGCGGTCGGCCGCGCGGGCCAGGGCGGCGCCGATCAGCACCGGGTCGACCAGCTCGCCGGGCCGCGAGACCAGCTCCTCCGCGGCGCCGCGGATCAGCTGGGAGAGGATGACGCCGCTGTTGCCGCGCGCGCCCAGCAGTGCCGCGCGGGCGACCGAGTCCACGATCTCCTCGCGGCCGATCTCGTCCACCGTGCGGTCGTGCTCCTCGCCCGACAGGCGGTCCAGCTCGACCAGGACCGCGCGCAGCGTGAGGACCATGTTGTCGCCGGTGTCGCCGTCGGCGACAGGAAAGACGTTGAGGTCGTTGACCTCCTCCCGGCGAGATTCGAGATGCGCGAGCGCCCCCTGGACGGCGGCGCGAAAGCGGACGAGGTTGGCTTCTCCGGCCACGGCGGCGCGCGGGGCGCTCAGACCACTCAGGCGGCCTTCGTGACCTTGCCCGCCTTCAGGCACCGCGTGCACACGTAGACGCGCCGGGGCGTCCCGTGGTCGTCGATGCGGACCTTCTGGAGGTTCGGGTCGAAGCGCCGCTTGGTCGCCACCATCGAGTGGCTGCGACTGTGCCCGAACGCCGGGCCCTTTCTGCAGGAATGACAGATCTTGGCCATCAGCGGCAGGAGTATAGGGGCGGTGCCTTGGGTACCGTGCCCGGGGGGCCGCAGCCGTCCCCGCATCGATGCCCTCGGCCGTGACCATAGCCCTGCCTCCTCGCTACCGCGACGCGCGCCACGTGGCCAGCGGCGGGATGGCCGCCGTCTACGCGGCCCAGGATTCCGTGCTGGGCCGGGCGGTGGCGATCAAGGTCCTGTCCGCCCACGTGGCCGAGGACCCCGATGCCGTGCGGCGCTTCCAGCGCGAGGCGCGCGCCGCCGCGCGGGTCTCCCAGCACCCGCACGTGGTCACGATCTACGACGTCGACGAGCACGACGGGCAGACCCTGATCGTGATGGAGCTGATGGAGGGCGGCTCGCTGTCGGCGGTCCTGCGCGAGGGCCGCCCGCCGCGCGAGGACGCGCTGCGCTGGGTGGCCGAGGCCGCCTCGGCCCTGGACGCCGCCCACGAGCGCGACGTCGTGCACCGCGACGTCAAGCCGGGGAACCTCCTGCTGGACGACCGCCGGCGCCTGGGGGTGGCCGACTTCGGCATCGCCCGGCTGGCCTACGAGAGCTCGGTCACCATGACCGGCCAGGTGCTGGGGACCGCCGCCTACGTGTCCCCCGAGCAGGCACGCGGCGAGGGCGCGACGGCCGCGAGCGACCGCTACGCGCTGGCCGTCGTGGCCTACGAGCTGCTGACCGGCGCGCGGCCGTTCCCGGGCGGGACGTTCGCCGCCCAGGCGCGCCAGCACGTCGAGGACGAGCCCACACCCGCCCACTCCCTGGCCACCGACCTGCGTCCGGCGGTGGATGGCGTCCTGCAGCGTGGGCTGGCCAAGGACCCCGCCGCCCGCTGGCCGTCGGCGGCCGAGTTCGCGGAGGCCCTGGCCCTGGCCGCGGGAGAGGACGCGACCGAGGTGACCAGGCCGATCGCGGCGGTGCCCGCGGGTCGCGCCGCCGGGGCGTCTTCGAGGCGACCGCCCACCCGCCGCGCCGCCCGCTGGCTCCCCGCGGCGCTGGTCGGGCTCCTGGTCTTGCTCGTCGCCGTGATCG
Source organism: Solirubrobacteraceae bacterium (assembly GCA_033855845.1). Taxonomy (GTDB): domain Bacteria; phylum Actinomycetota; class Thermoleophilia; order Solirubrobacterales; family Solirubrobacteraceae; genus AC-38. Next base: position 15,465 of record JAWVFR010000053.1, on the reverse strand, counting down.
CGCTCGCCTCGGGCGGCAGCGACAAGCGCGCGCAGCGCGCGAGCGGGCCGGCCCGGGCGCAGCCGGCGCAGACCACCTCCACGCCGACGGCATCGGCCCCGAGCGCCCCGGCGACCGCCGCCGCCGGCATCTCCTCCCTCAACCACCAGGGCTTCGCGCTCATGAACCAGGGCCGCTACGACGAGGCGATCCCGCTGCTCCAGCAGGCCGTCTCCCAGTGCGGCGACTCCCGCGACACCGTGTGCGCGTACGCGCTCTACAACTTCGGGCACTCGCTGCGCAAGGCCGGCCGCCCCGCGGAGGCGATCCCCGTCCTGGAGCGCCGCCTGGGCTACGACAACCAGACCGGCGCCGTGCAAGCAGAGCTGGACGCCGCCCGCCGCGAGGCGGCCGGCGGGGCGACGCCCGCCCCGAGCGGTGGCGACGGCAAGGGCAAGGGCAACGGCAAGTCCAAGGGCCGCGGCAACGGGGACCACCAGGGCAACGGCGGCGGCGAGGGCTAGCCGCTCACGTTGACCCGGCGCCCGGCCCGGCGGTACGGTCGCCCGGACACGATAGTCCGGAACTAGGGAGGCAACATGGACACCTACGTGATCCTGCGCCGCGGCGGCTGGCAGTCCCCGGAGGATCTGCAGGCGGCCGCGGAGCGATCGACCCGGGTCGGCGACGAGGAGATGTCCGACGACATCCGCTGGATCCGCAGCTACGTCCTGGAGGAGGCCGGTGGCACGGTGGGGACCGTCTGCATCTACCAGGCGAGCAGCCCGGAGGCGATCCGCGACCACGCCTCACGCGCGGACCTGCCGGTGGACGAGATCATCCCGGTGGCCGACACGGTCGTCGTGCGCCCCGATCCGGCGGCGACGGCCTGACCCGCTAAGCGTCCAGCCGCGCGCGCAGGGCGGCCATCGTCAGCACCGCGCGCGCGGCATCGCGGCCCTGGTGTCGCTTGGGCCCCAGGCGGGCCAGCGCCTGGTCCATGTTCTCCACCGTGAGGACGCCGAAGGAGCAGGGAACACCGGTCCGCAGGGCCACGTCCTGGATCCCGCGGGCGGCCTCCGTGCAGACGTGGTCGTAGTGCGACGTCTCCCCGCGGATCACGGCGCCCAGGCAGGCCACGCCGGCGTAGCGCCCGGACTCCGCCGCGTACTTCGCGGCCAGCGGCAGCTCGAACGCCCCCGGGACGTCGAACACGTCGACCTCCTCGGCGCCGCGCTCCCGTAGCTCCGCTGACGCCCCCTCGACCAGCTCTCGCGCCAGGTCCTCGTAGAAGCGCCCGACGCAGAGCGCGAAGCGGCCGCTCACCCGCCGTCCTCGCGCTCGTCGCGCTCGCGGTCCTCGCGCTCCTCGTCGTGGAGCATCTCCTCGTCCAGGGCCAGCCCCTGGTGGTGCAGGGTGTGCCCCATGCGCTCCTTCTTGGCGCGCAGGTAGCCCTCGTTGTGGGGGTTGGGGACCGACTGGATCGGGATCTGGTCGCTCACCGACAGGCCGTAGCCCTCCATCCCGATGATCTTCTTGGGATTGTTGGTGAGGATCCGGATGGAGGAGAGACCGAGGTCCACGAGGATCTGGGCGCCGATCCCGTAGTCGCGCAGGTCGGCCGGGAGGCCGAGCTTGAGGTTGGCGTCGACCGTGTCCAGCCCGTCCTCCTGGAGCTTGTAGGCGCGCAGCTTGTTGAGCAGGCCGATCCCCCGCCCCTCCTGGGCCAGGTAGAGCAGCACGCCCTCCCCCTCGCGCTCGATCATGGCCAGCGCCGACTCCAGCTGCTCGCCGCAGTCGCAGCGCAGCGAGTGGAACACGTCCCCGGTCAGGCACTCCGAGTGCACCCGGACCAGCACGTCGGACTTCCCCGCCACGTCGCCCTTGACCATCGCCACGTGGTGCTTGTTGTCCACCAGCGAGCGGTAGCCGACGGCGGAGAAGTTGCCGAACCCGGTGGGCAGGCTGGTCTCCACGACGCGCTCGATCAGCTTGTCGTTGCGCCGCCGGTAGGCGATCAGGTCGGCCACGGTGACCATCCGCAGGCCGTGGCGCTCGCAGTAGGGGACGAGGTCGGGGACGCGGGCCATCGTGCCGTCGTCGTTCATGACCTCGCAGATGACGCCGGACGGGTTCAGGCCGGCCAGGCGGGCCAGGTCGATGCTGGCCTCGGTGTGACCGGCGCGCTCCAGCACCCCGCCCGAGCGGGCCTTGAGCGGGAAGATGTGGCCGGGGACGACGATGTCCGCCGACCCCGCGCTGGGGTCGATCGCCACCTGGACCGTGCGCGCGCGATCGTGCGCCGAGGTGCCCGTGGTGACGCCCTCGCGCGCCTCGATCGAGACCGTGAACGCGGTCTCGAAGGGCGACTCGTTCTTGGCCGACATCAGGTCCAGGCCGAGCTCGTCGCAGCGCTCGGGCGTGAGCGCGAGGCAGATGATGCCGCGAGCCTCCCTGGCCATGAAGTTCACCGCCTCGGGGGTGGCGAACTGCGCCGCCATCACGAGGTCGCCCTCGTTCTCGCGGTCCTCGCCGTCGCAGACGACGACCATCTTGCCGGCGCGGATGTCCTCCAGCGCCTCCTCGATGGTCGAGAAGTGGGTCTGGGCCGTGCTCATGCGCCGGCCCTCGTTCCGATCAGGCGTTCAACGTACTTGGCGAGCACATCGACCTCCAGGTTGACCTCGTTGCCTGGCAACACCCTCCCCAGGGTCGTTCGCTCCAGCGTCTCGGGGATCAGCGACACCGCGAAGGCGTCCTCCTCCAGGGCGGACACGGTCAGCGACACGCCGTCCACGGCGATGGAGCCCTTCTCCACGACATATCTCAGCAGGCTGGGGTCCGCCTCCACCGTCAGCACGCGCGCGAAGCCCTCCTCGCGCACGTCGCGCACGGTCCCGACGCCGTCCACGTGGCCCTGTACGAAGTGCCCGCCCAGCCGGTCGGCGGCGCGCAGAGCCAGCTCCAGGTTGACCGGCGCGCCGGGGGCCAGCGCGCCCAGCGACGAGCGCCGCAGCGTCTCCTCCATCACGTCGGCCTCGAAGCCCTCGGCGGAGACGGAGGTCGCGGTCAGGCAGACGCCGTCGACGGCGATCGAGTCCCCGGCGGACAGCTCCCCCGCGAGCTCGGTGTCCACGGCGAGGCGGCCGTCGCGCAGGGCGGCGACGGTGCCCGTGGACTCCACCAGGCCGGTGAACACGTCACCACTCCCGCAGCCGGGCCGAGACCAGGAGGTCGTCGCCGACCGACTCGCAGTTCAGGGTGAGCGCGCGGACCGCGTTGGCGATCGCCTCCACGCCCTCGCCCTCCAGCGTGGCCCGGGCCGAGCGCCCGCCCAGGACCAGCGGGGCCAGGAAGAGGCGGATCTCGTCGATCTCGCCGGCGTCCAGGAACGCCCCGGCCAGGTGCGGGCCGCCCTCCAGCAGGATCGAGGTCACCGACTGCGCGCCCAGCTGGTCGAGCGCCGAGCGCACGCGCGCGGGCTCGTTCTCGCCGGTGGCGACGATCACCTCGGCGCCCGCGGTTTCCAGCGCCTCGGTGGCGGTGCGCCGCGCGGCGCGGGACACCACCACGGTCAGGGGAATGCCGGGCGCCTGGCGCACCAGCTGGGAGCGAACCGGCAGGCGCGCGTCGGAGTCGAAGACGATGCGCCGCGGCTGGTCGCGCCCATCCTCGCCCTCGGACTGGCCGGGGAAGTCGCCGGGGCGGGCGGTAAGACGCGGATCGTCGTGCAGAGCCGTGCCGATGCCGACCGCGACCGCGTCGCACTCGCTACGCCACCAGTGGGCGCGGGCCCGGGAGGGCTCGCCGGAGATCCACTTGGAATCGCCCGCCTGGGTGGCGACCTTCCCGTCCAGCGTCATGGCCGACTTGAACAGCACCCACGGGCGCCCGGTGCGGGCGTGCTTGCGGAAGGGTTGGTTCAGCAGCCGGGCGCGGGCGGCCAGCTCGCCCTCGGCCACCTCCACCTCTACGCCCTCGTCGCGCAGGATGCCCAGCCCGCGCCCCGAGGCCTTCTCGGTCGGGTCGTCGGAGCCGACCACCACGCGGGCGATCCCGGCTTCGACGATCGCCTCCGTGCAGGGTGGGGTCTGGCCGTGGTGGCAGCAGGGCTCCAGGGAGACGTAGAGGGTGGCTCCCTGCAGCTCGGCGCCCTGGGCGGCGGCGATGGCCTCGCGCTCGGCGTGGGGCCCGCCGTAGGCCGCGTGCCAGCCCTCCCCCAGCACCTCGTCGCCGCGGACCAGGACGGCGCCCACGAGCGGGTTGGGACTCACGTGTCCGCGTCCCTGCTCGGCCAGCTCGATCGCGCGGGCGAGGTGGATGCGGTCGACTTCGGTCTGCACGGCCATGGGGTGAACGATACTTCCGACCCCCCGCCGGCCATGAAGCTCATCGTTCAGATTCCCGCCTGGAACGAGGAGGCGACGCTGCCCCGCACGCTCGCCGACCTCCCCCGCCGCGTGCCCGGCTTCGACTGCGTGGAATGGCTGGTGATCGACGACGGAAGCCGCGACGGGACGGTGTGCGCCGCGCGGGCCGCGGGTGCCGACCACGTGCTGGAGCTGGGCCGCCACCAGGGCCTGGCCGCGGCCTTCCGCGCGGGCCTGGAGGCCTCGCTGGCGCTGGGCGCCGACGTGATCGTCAACACCGACGCCGACCACCAGTACCGCGGCGGCGAGGTCGCGCTGCTGACTGGCCCGGTGGTGGCGGGCACGGCGGGAATGGTGGTGGGCGAGCGCGATCCGTCCGCGCTGCGCCATCGCGCCCTGCGGCGGCTGGGCGGGGAGGTGGTGCGCCGTGTCTCGCGCACCTCGGTGCGCGACGCCACGTCCGGCTTCCGCGCGCTGCACGCGGACGCCGCGCGGGCGCTGGAGGTGACCTCGACCTTCACCTACACCGTGGAGACGCTCATCCGCGCCGGACGCGCGGGGATCCCGGTGCTCGGCGTCCCGGTGGGGGTCAACCCGCCGCTGCGCCCGTCGCGGCTGTTCGCCTCCCCGTGGGCCTACGTGGGGCGCACCGGCCCCTCGATCGTGCGCCTGTGGCTGCGCGCCTAGGCCGCGGCCGCGTCGACCAGCGCGCGGTAGGCCTCCGCGGGGTCCGGCGCCCCGAAGACGGCCGAGCCGGCCACCAGCAGTGTCGCGCCGGCCCCCACCACGGCGTCCGCGGTCCCCGTGTCCACCCCGCCGTCCACCTCCAGGACCGTGTCGGGGCCCACAAGCTCGCGCAGGCGCTTCAGCTTGGCCGGCGAGCCGGGCAGGAAGCGCTGGCCGCCCCATCCCGGATTCACCGACATGCACAGCGCGAGGTCGAGGTCGGCCGCCACGTCCGCCAGCGCGGCCGCCGGCGTGGAGGGCGTCAGCGCGACCCCGGCCTGGCAGCCCGCCTCCTTGATGTGGGCGACCGTGTAGTTGACGTGCGGCGTCGCCTCGAAGTGGAACGTGATGTTGTCCGCGCCGGCGCGGGCGAACTCGGGGACCTGGCGCTCGGGACGCTCGATCATCAGGTGCACGTCCAGCAGGCCGCCGGCGCCGTGCACCTGGTCGGCCAGGGCGCCCACGATCAGCGGGCCGAGCGTGATCGGCGGCACGAAGTGCCCGTCCATCACGTCGCAGTGGATGACCCGGGCGCCAGCGTCCATGACCTCGCGCACCTGCTCTCCCAGGCGGGCGAAGTCGGCGGAGAGGATGGACGGCGCGACCTGGACGTCGCGGGGAAGGCCGGTGGCCATGGTCAGATCTGCCGCAGCATGCTCGAGCCGCAATGGTTGCACTTGAGGACGGCGGTGCTCGACATGCGCACGATCGTGGAGTGCTCGCCGCAGTTGGGGCACAGCGACACCAGCTCGTAGCGGCGCAGGCAGTACACGCAGCGGTAGCGCCCCGGCAGGTTGGTGGGGCGCAGCCACGGCTCCCCGCAGTCCGGGCACGCGGGGCCGAGGTCGACGGCTTCCTCGTTCACGGGGCGCGCCTCAGCCGCGCGATGAAGAACCCGTCCGTGCCGTGGCGGTGCGGCAGCGTCAGGAGGTGACGGGGCACGGTCGGATGTTTCCAGAGCGGGTGGTCGGTGTGGAGGTCTTCGGCTTCGAGCTCCGGGTGGTCGCCCAGGATGTCCGCGACGACGTCCTCGTTCTCGGGCGGGTGGATGGTGCAGGTGGAGTAGACGATCGTGCCTCCGGGACGGACGGCATGTGCGGCGGCGGTCAGGATCTCTTTCTGGGTTTGCGCCATCTCCTCCGCGGTTTCCGGGGTGGCGCGCCAGCGCAGGTCGGGATGCCCTCTGAGCGTGCCCAGGCCGCTGCAGGGCGGGTCCACGAGGATGCGGTCGAAGTTCCGGCCGTAGTCGTCGCGGGCGTCGCCTTCGACGACCGTTGTGTTCGTGACGCCCAGGCGGGCGAGGTTCTCTCGGAGTTCGGCGGCGCGGTTGGCGTTGCTTTCTACGGTGACTATTTCGCCTTGGTTGTTCATGAGGGCGGCGAGGTGGGAGGCCTTGGCGCCGGGGGCGGCGCAGAGGTCGAGGATGCGCTCCTGTGGTTGGGGGTCGAGGATGCGGGCCACGGCGGTGGAGGCTCTGGACTGGGGAGTGATGAGTCCCCGTGTGAAGAGATCATGGTTCGCGAGGTCTACGGCCGCATCGAGGATGAGGGATTCGGGGAGTCGTGGTGCTTCGGCGGGCCGGGCATTGAGGGCGGCCGCGATCTCTTTGGGGTCGGCTCTGAGGGTGTTCACGCGGATGGCCGTCTCCGCCGGCTCGTTGTCGGCGGCCATCAGGGCGCGGGCGTCGTCGGCGCCGAGGGTGTCCCACCAGGCCTTGGCCGCCCACTCCGGATGGGAGTGGCGCAGGGCGGCCTGCTCCGGAGTGGCTTCGGGGAGGGCCTCGACCAGCTGGCGCGCCTCGCGGGCGGCGCGCCGCAGCACGGCGTTGACGAGGCCGGCCGCGCTGCTCGCGCCCGCCTCCTTGGCCAGCTCGACGCCCTGGTCGACCACCGCGTGGTCCGCGCTGTCCAGGTACGCCAACTCGTAGATGCCGAGACGCAATGCGGCCAGGACCTGCGGGTCCAGGCCCGCCGCGGGCCGGCGAGCCAGGCGCTCGACCACGTGGTCCAGCGTGGCCCGGCGCTGCACCGCGCCGAAGGCCAGGCGCTTGGCCAGCGCGCGCTCGCGCGGCTCCAGCTCCAGCCGGGCCGCCTCGGCGGTCAGCGCCCGGTCGGTGTAGGCCTGCTGCTCGAACGTCCGCCGGACGACCGCGTAGGCGCAGCGTCTGGCCGGCGTGACGCGACTGACCGTCTCAGCCAAGGCCGCGGCCGCGCAGGAAGTCGCCGGCGGCCATCGGCTTGCCGCCCGGAGGCTGGACGACGCGCAGCTCGAGGGCTCCGTCCGCGGCACCGAGGAGGAGATGGCCGTCTCGCTGGACCAGCCCGGCCGGGACGTCGGTCTCCTCGGCCGGCGCCGCCTCGTGGATGCGCAGGGGTTGCCCACCGGGGAGCTCCACCTGCGCGCCGATGTGCGGGTGCAGGGCGCGAACCGTGCGCTCCAGCTCGGCCGCCGGCCGCGCCGGGTCCAGGCGCCGGTCCTGCGGCCCGATCTTCTCGGCGTAGGTGGCGCCGGCTTCGGGCTGGGGCACGAACTCCGGAGGGAACCCGCCCAGCGCCGCCACGAGCAGGTCGCCGCCCAGGTCCTGGAGGCGCCGGGCCAGCGTCCCGTAGGTGTCGTCGGGACGGATCGGCTCGGCGCTTCGGGCCGCCACCGGCCCGGCGTCCAGCTCGGCCACCAGCTGCATGATCGAGACGCCGGTCTCCCCGTCCCCGGCCATGATCGCCCGCTCCACCGGAGCCGCCCCGCGCCACCGCGGCAGCAGCGACGGATGGACGTTGAGCATCGGGTACGCCGACAGCAGCGGCTCGCGCACCAGCGCCCCGAAGGCACATACGCAGACGGCCTCCGGCGCGGCCGCGGCGATCCGGGCGCGGGCCTCGTCGGAGTTGACGTCGTCGGGCTGGTCGAGCTCCAGGCCGAGCGCGCGGGCCTGCGCCGCCACGGGCGGGGCGGCGAGCTTGCGCCCCCGGCCCCGCGGGCGGTCCGGCCGCGTGACGACGAGGGCCGGCCGGTGCGGGGTCCCCGCGAGACGCTCCAGCACGGCGGCCGCGAAGTCCGACGTGCCGAGGAAGACGGTGCGCATCTAGGCGGCGCGCGCCGCCTCGGCCGCCTCGCGCAGCTCGCGCATCGCCTCCTTGCGCTGGTCGCGCGAGGTGCGGTCGAGGATCAGGACGCCATCGAGGTGGTCTATCTCGTGCTGGATCACACGGGCCTCCAGGCCGGAAGCCTCGATGGCGATCTCGTCGCCGTGCTCATCCTGCGCGCGCACGCGGACGAAGACCGGACGCTCCACGTCGACGTGCACGCCGGGGAGGCTCAGGCACCCCTCTTCGAGGGCCTCGCTCTCCTTGCCCGACCACTCGATGCTGGGGTTCACCAGCGCGGCGAGGGGCGCATCCTGGCCCACGCGGTAGACGAGGACACGGTGCATCACGCCCAGCTGCGTGGCGGCGAGCCCGATGCCCAACCCGTCGCTCATGATCAGCGCCATCCGGCCGATCTCCTCGCGCAGGGCTTCGTCGAAGCGCTCCACGGGCAGCGCCCGGCTCTTGAGCACCGGGTCGCCGAACTTGCGCACGTGGGAGAGCGCCGCCGCCCTGCGCGCGGCGGTCTCGGGGTCGAGGACCGGGGCCTCCTCGACCTCCTCCGGCTCGACTTCGTCGGCGGTCTCGGCCACGCCCCGAGTCTACAAATGCCCCCTGCGCCCACGCGGATGCAGTTGACCCCCCACATAGGGGGAAACGCACCCCCGCGGTTGCAGTTGACCGCCTATAGGGCGGCAAAGTGCAACCGCGTCGGCGCTACTGGGGATCGACGTCGACGGAGAAGGTGGCGGCGCGGTGGGCGCGGTCGGCGGCGACGGCTTCGACCGCGGCGCCGACGGCGCGGACCGCGGGGGCGCGGTCGCGGGCCTTGATCACGATCTGGGCGCGCTCGCGGCCGCGCAGGCGGAACAGCGGCGCCGGGCCGAGGATCGCGGCGCGCGGGATCTCCAGGCCGGCGCGGACGGCGGCGGCGGCCCGCGCCGCCGCGCCGGGCTGCGCGGAGCCGCAGACCATGCGGATCAGGTCGGCGTAGGGCGGGTAGCCCAGGGCCTCGCGGCGCGCCAGCTCCTCGGCCAGGAAGCCGTCGGCGTCGTGGCGGGCGGCGCGGACCAGGGACGGCGCGCCCGGGTCGAGCGTCTGGACCAGGACGGACCCGCCGCGCGGCCCGCGCCCGGCGCGCCCCGCGAGCTGGGTGACCAGGGCGAAGGTCCGCTCCTCGGCGCGGAAGTCCGGGAAGCGCAGCGTGGAGTCGGCGTCCAGGACCAGGCCCAGGGTGACATCGGGGAAGTCGTGGCCCTTGGCCACCATCTGCGTCCCGACCAGCACGCCGGACGGCGCCGCTTCGAACGCCGCCAGCAGATCCCCGGCCGCGCCCCGCCCCGACGCGGAGTCCGCGTCCAGGCGGAAGACCGGGAAGCCGGCTCGGCCGGCCGCGTCGCCGCCGAAGGCCCCGGCCAGCTCGGCCTCCAGGCGCTCGGTCCCCACGCCGTGGCGCGCCACCGAGATCGATCCGCAGGCGTCGCACGACTGCGGCGCCGGGCGGCGGTGGCCGCAATGGTGACAGGCCATCGCGCCCTGGGCCCGGTGCAGGACCAGCGCGACGTCGCAGTCCGGGCACTCCCACACCCGGCCGCACGAGCGACAGGTGAGGAAGTTCGACCACCCGCGGCGATTGAGCAGCACGATCGCCTTGCTCCCCGCCCGCCGCACCGCCTCCAGGGCCGCGAAAGCCCGCGGGTGCAGCGCCTCGCGGACATCGCGCATGTCCAGGAGCTCGACCGGGGGGAGCGGCCGCCCATCGACCCGCTCGGGTAGACGGAGACGGTGGATCGGACCGGACCGCTCGCCCGGCGGGGCCGGCCCGGCGGAGAGGGCATCCCCGATGCCCTCCGGGTTCGTCCCGCCGGAGAGGGCCTCGCGAGCGCTCTCCGGGCGGGGGGTCGCCGAGCCGGAGACGAGGACCGCCCCCGCGTCCGCCGCGCGGCGCTCGGCCACCCGCCGGGCGTCGTAGCGCGGGTCGCCCTCGTGCTTGTAGGAGGACTCGTGCTCCTCGTCGACGACGACCAGGCCCAGGTCGGCCACCGGCGCGAAGATCGCCGAGCGGGGGCCGACGCAGACCCGCGCCTCGCCGCGGCGCAGGCGCAGCCACTCGTCGTGGCGCTCGCCCTCCCCCAACCCCGAGTGCAGGACGGCAACGGTGGGCCCGAAGCGCGCCTCGAACCGGGCCACGATCTGCGGGGTGAGCGCGATCTCCGGGACCAGGACGATCGCCCCCCTCCCCCGCTCCAGCGTCGCCGCCGTGGCGCGCAGGTAGACCTCGGTCTTGCCCGAGCCGGTGACGCCGTGCAGCAGGAAGCGCTCGCCGCGCCCGTCCGCGATCGCCGCGGCCACGGGCGCCAGCGCCGCCGCCTGGGCATCGGTGAGCGTCGGCGGCTGCACGGTCGCGACGCCGACGCGGGCGTTCGCCGGGCGCCGCCCCCGCACCTCGCTCTCCAGCCTCACCAGCCCTCTGGACTCCAGCCGCCGCAACGCTCCATGACCCCCGGGGACCTCCGCCGCCGGGAGCGGGCCGCCGGAGAGGGCCGCGAGAGCGGCCTGCTGGCGCACGCCCAGGCGAGACCCGGCAGGGACGCCCGCGACCGCCCGCCCCGCCTCCGTCAGCTCCGCCACCAGCGCCCGGCGCTCGCGCATGCCAGCGGCCGTGCCGGGCGGGAGCACGAGGCTCAGGGCGCGGGCCGGCGTGGAGCAGTACTCCGCCGCCATCCACGACGCCAGGCGCACCAGCTCGGGCGGGACGCCCAGCTCCAGCGCCTCCAGCGGCGCCACCAGCCGCTCGGGGGGAACGTCGGTGCGCTCGGCCAGGCCGGTCACCACGCCCAGCACCCGGCGCCGCCCGAAGGGGACGACCAGCAGGGAGCCCACGTCCACCCCCGCGAGGGCCTCGGGCAGGGAGTAGTCGAACGGCCCGCGCAGGGAGCGGGCGGTGGTGAGGGGCTCAACCTGGGCGATCGCGGCGATGCGAGCCAAGTTAGGCGTCGATGCGGACGGCGCCCGGCGCGGTAGGCTGCGCGCGATGGACCTTCGCAGCGGTGAACGCGTGATCTTTCAGGGCCACCCGTCGTGGCGCTCGGTCCTGGGCTTCTACATCAAGGGTCTGGCGCTCACGGCCCTGGCCGGGGGCATCGCGGCCCTGGTCACGGCGATCGGCGGCAGCGTCGACACCGGCGTCGTCGCCGCGGCGGCGGGCGCCGCCTTCGTGCTCGTGCTGATCGTCGGCTTCGTCAAGCGGATCGCCACGACCTACACGATCACCAACGAGCGCCTGCACATCCACCGCGGCATCGTTGCGCGCAAGGTGCAGCAGACGCGCATCGAGCGCGTGCAGAACGTCAACATCGACCAGTCGGTGCTGGAGCGCCTGCTCCAGATCGGCAAGGTCGACTTCGACACCGCCGGCACCGACGACTCCGACTTCAGCTTCACGGGCGTCTCGCAGCCCGAGGAGGTCATGCAGGCGGTCGAGCAGGCCCAGCACGAGGCGACCGGGGCGGCGACCACCGCCCCCGCGGACGGGCTCGGCGCGCCCGCCGCGCCCGCGGCGCAGCAGGCGCCGCCGCCTCCGCCCGCCTAGGAAACCGCGCTCTCGCGCTCGCCCAGGCCGGCCGCCGCGCGCAGCGCGTCGGCCTTGTCGGTCTTCTCCCACGTGAAGTCGTGGTCCTCGCGGCCGAAGTGGCCGTAGGCCGCGGTCTTCTGGTAGATCGGCCGGTGCAGCCGCAGCTCCTCGCGGAAGGCGCCGGGGCGCAGGTCGAAGTGCTCGTCGACCAGGGTCGCGATCTGCGACCGCGAGACCTTCTCGGTCCCGAACGTCTCCACCATCACCGACACCGGATGGGCGACGCCGATCGCGTAGGCCACCTGGACCTCGCAGCGGTCGGCCAGGCCCGCGGCCACCACGTTCTTGGCCACCCAGCGGGCCGCGTACGCTGCCGAGCGGTCCACCTTGGACGGGTCCTTGCCGGAGAAGGCGCCGCCGCCGTGGCGGGCCATGCCGCCGTAGGTGTCGACGATGATCTTGCGCCCGGTCAAGCCGCAGTCGCCCACCGGCCCGCCGATCACGAACCGCCCGGTGGGGTTGACCAGGAAGTTCGCCTTGGTGTTGAGCTTGCGCTCGTCGTAGAGCTCGCCCGGCAGGATCGGCCGCACCACGTGCTCCCACAGGTCGGGGCGGATCAGGGTGTCGGCGTCCACGCCGTCGCGGTGCTGGGTGGAGATCAGGACCTTCTCGACCTCGATCGGCCGGCCGTTCTCGTAGCGGACGGTGACCTGGGTCTTGCCGTCGGGCCGCAGGTAGGGCACGACCTCGCCCCGGCGGATCTCGGCCAGCCGCTGCGCCAGGCGGTGGGCCAGGGAGATCGGCAGCGGCATCAGCTCCGGCGTCTCGCGCGTGGCGTAGCCGAACATCATTCCCTGGTCGCCGGCGCCGGCCACGTCGAGGACGTCGTCGTCGGCCGGGTCGGTCCGGGCCTCCAGCGCCGTGTTCACGCCCTGGGCGATGTCCGGCGACTGCTTGTCGATGGCGTTGATGACCGCGCAGGAGTCGGCGGAGAAGCCCAGGTCGGCGTCGGTGTAGCCGATCTTGCGCACGGTCTCGCGCGCGATGTCCTGGATGTCGACGTAGGTCGAGGTGGAGATCTCGCCCGAGACCACCACGAGCCCGGTGTTCACCAGGGTCTCGCAGGCCACGCGGCCGTACGGATCGTCGGTCAGGACGGCGTCCAGGACGCCGTCGGAGATCTGGTCGGCCATCTTGTCCGGGTGACCCTCGGTCACCGACTCGGACGTGAAGAGGAACTCGTTGTCGGACAGCTCGTAGGTCATGGGATCTGGATCAACAACTCCGTGTTGGATTCGGTGTCCCCGCCGGACGCGGCGGCGCCGACCGCCTTGACCTTGTTCAGGTCCTCGCGGATCGCCAGGTACGAGCGGCTGTCGTTCAGCCCCGTACGCTCGCCGAGCCTCAGCAGCTGGCTGAAGTCGAGGAAGACTAGCGACGTGACGGCCCGGGGGCGATCCCCAAGCACGGCCTGGAAGGAGCCGTTGTCGGCCAGGGAGCCCTTGCGCCGCTTGACCGCGCGCACCCCCTCCACCGAGGTGGAGATCACCAGCTTGCGGTCGAAGACCGCGTAGTCCAGCTCGATCCCGGGCGCCAGGCGCAGCTGGAAGGCCTGGGCCCCGTCCACGTCGAGCTCGCGGAACGTCGAGACCTGGCCGCCCTGGCGACCCAGCAGCCGCGCCAGCGAGGGCTGCAGGCGCGCGAAGGCCTCGCGGGTCGCCTTCTCGTCCGGCGTGGCGGCGATCAGCGTGAGGACGGGAGCGGGGATCGCGGGGGCCAGCCACAGCGCCACCTCTCCCCGGAACAGCGGGAGCACGTCGCGCTGCAGGTTCACGCCCGCCCGGCGCACCAGGTCGGTGCGCACGCGCTGGAGCAGCTGGGTGATCTGGCGCCCGGCCCCCCCGCCGGCCAGCCCCGCGGCCAGCACCCGCGTCGCCGCCCGGTCCACCCGGGTCAGGCCCAGGTAGGCCATCGCGCTCGCGGGGACCGAGCCGATCAGCTTGGGCTCGAAGGGCTTGCCCCGGTCCAGCGCCTTGGACACCTTGGGGTCCAGCACCGAGTGGATCGAGAGCCGCGCCCGGCCGGACTCGGGGGTGAGCGCCAGCGCCACGCCCAGCAGCGAGGGCTGGTCGATCAGCGCGCCCGCCGCGCCCAGGGCGCCGCCCTGCGCGGCCAGCAGCCGCGCGACGCCGTCCGGCGAGGCGTAGGCGTCGACCACCCGGCCCGCGGGGAGCCCGCGACTGGCCTGCACGAAGGTCTTGGACTTCGCCAGCGAGACGGCGCGGCCGGCCGCCGCGTCGATCGCCGCGCGCACGCCGGGGAGCTGGCCGATGACCAGGTCCCCGTTCACGAAGGCGGCCGAGGCGTTGCCGTAGGACTGGACCGGCGTCCCGCGGTAGTCCTCGCGCCTGGGCGTGCCGGCCACGCGGGCCAGGAACGCCTCCGCCTTGGGACGGTCGGCGACGTCGAGCACGACCAGCGATCCCGCCGTGACGCCCGGCGTGTTGAGCAGCGCCAGCGCGGCCTCGCGGCCCAGCCACGGGCGCACGTCGCGCTCGAAGGACAGACCGGCTCCGGCCCGGGAGATGCGGCCCAGGGCGGCGCTGCGCAGCCGCGGGAAGCTGGGGAAGCGCCCGGCCAGCGCCAGGGCGCGCTTGACCGCGTCGCGCGAGCCGTCGGTGGACACGTGCAGGTAGACCAGGGCGTCCGCGGGCACCACGCGCGCCGCGTTCGTCGCGGGCGGCGTGGCGGCGCTGTCGCCCCCGCAGGAGCGCACCGCGAGCACGATCACGGCCACCGCGACCAGCGCGAGCGCCGCGGTCAGCAGCCGCCGCCGCCGGCGCACGGCGTCGCCCACGGCGGGGGAAGCGGGTCCGGGGGCGGCGCTCATCGCGTGGGCAGTGAATCAGTCCCGCCGGGCGCGCGCGGCACCGCTGCGCCCGCGCTCGGAGCGCCGCTGGCGGCGCTCCACGAAGTCGATCAGCAGCGGGACGCCCTCCAGCCGGTAGCGCTCGCGCAGCCGGTTCTCCAGGAAGTACGCCCAGTCGCGCACGATCAGGGCGCGCGAGTTGACCTGGATCGAGAACCGCGGCGGGGCGTCGCCGGTCTGGGCGATGTAGAGCAGCTTGAGCCGCTTGCCCTGGCGCTGGGGCGGCTGGCGCGCCGCCACGACGTCGGCCAGGAAGCGGTTGAGCTCGGGCGTGGGGATGCGACCGCGGCGGCGGTCGGCCAGGGCCAGCGCCTCGGCCAGCAGCCGCTCCATGTGGCGCCCGGTCTTGGCGCTGGCGGTGAGCACCCGCGGGCGCAGGCGCAGCTTGGACTTGACCTTGGCGCGCTCGTGCTCGAGCTCGTGGTCCTCCTCGGCCAGGTCCCACTTGTTCAGCACCAGCAGGGTCGCGCAGCCGCTGGTCATGGCCAGCTCGGCGATCCGCAGGTCCTGCGCCGTGACGCCGTCGGCGGCGTCGCAGACCACGATCGCGACATCCGCCCGCTCGGCGGCCCGCTTCGAGCGCAGGGTCGTGTAGTACTCGACGCCGTCGCCGGAGTTGGCCACCTTGGACTGGCGCCGGATGCCCGCGGTGTCCACCAGGATCACCGGGCGCCCGCCGATCTCCACGCGCTCGTCGATGGCGTCGCGGGTGGTCCCGGCCCGGTCGGACACGATCACCCGCTCGCGCCCCAGGACCCGGTTGACCAGCGAGGACTTGCCCACGTTGGGGCGCCCGATCACGGC
>JAWVFR010000052.1:0-8577 GCA_033855845.1 Solirubrobacteraceae bacterium | reverse complement strand
TCCTGGTCGGTGACCATGTAGGGCGAGATGTAGCCCTTGTCGAACTGCATGCCCTCGGTGAACTCGAGGTCCATGCCGAACGTCTGGCCCTCCTCGACGTTGACCACGCCGTCCTTGCCGACCTTCTCGATGGCGTCGGCGATCACGTCGCCGATGTCCTCGTCGCCGGCGGAGATGGTGGCCACGCGGGCGATCTGATCCTTGCCCGAGACCTCCTTGGCCTGCTTGCCGATGTTCTCGACCACGTCGTCGACGGCCAGCTCGATGCCGCGCTTCAGCCCGAGCGGGTTGGCGCCGGCGGCCACGTTCTTGAGGCCTTCGCGCACGATGGCCTGAGCCAGCACGGTGGCGGTCGTCGTGCCGTCGCCGGCCACGTCGTTGGTCGCCGTGGCGACCTCGCGGACCAGCTGGGCGCCCTGGTTCTCGAAGACGTCCTCGACGTCGATCTCACGGGCGATGGTCACGCCGTCGTTCGTGATCGTCGGGGCGCCGAACTTCTTGTCGAGGACGACGTAGCGGCCCTTGGGGCCGAGCGTGACCTTGACCGCGTTGGCCACGGCGTCCACACCCGCCTCGAGCGCCTGCCGCGCCTCCGCGTCGTACTTCAGTTCCTTGTGAGCCATGTTTCGGGTGTCTCCTTAGCCGTCGATCTTGGCGAGCACGTCGGACTCGCGGAGGACCAGCAGGTCCTCGCCGTCCACCTTGATCTCCGTGCCGCCGTACTTCGAGTAGAGGACCTCGTCGCCCGCGGCGACGTCCAGCGGGATGCGCTTCTCTCCGTCTTCGTCCCACTTGCCGTCGCCGACGGCGAGGACCTTGCCCTTCTGGGGCTTTTCCTTGGCGGTGTCGGGGAGGACGAGGCCGCTGGCCGTCGTTTCCTCCTCCTCCAGCGCCTGGACGATCAGCCGATCGCCGAGGGGCTTGAGCTTCATCGATGCAACCTCCGTAGGGCTGGTGAGCCGTTCTTGTGCTTGGCACTCTCAGGTGGAGAGTGCCAAAGGTTCTCCTGGAGAGTATAGGACGGGCGCTGGCACTCTCAAGGTGGGAGTGCCAGCCGGTTGCGACTTGCGCCCGTGAAGCCCTAGTTCTGCGCGCCGCCGATGCCGCGCAGCCGGTCGGTGACCTCGCTGGGGCGATCGACGATCTGTGAGAAGCGCACCACGGTGACGGTGTCGTCGTGGTCCACCGAGCGGCCGTAGATCTGCTCGAGGAAGTGCACCATCTCCTCGAGGCGCCGGAACTCGGGGTTGTCGTGCTCGATGTCGCGCGGTGACAGGTCCTTGACCCGCTTGACCTCGACCTGGTCGATGACGGCCTCGAAGATGCGCTCGCGGGGCGAGTGCTGGTAGCCGACGGTCACCAGGACCAGCTGGTTCTTGCGGTACTTGTGGGACTTGTCGCCGAGCCGAATTGTGGCCGTCTTGCGGCCTCTTTTCAGCTGGTCGGCGAAGATCTGGGAGTAGAAGTTCAGGACCTGCACGGGGAGCGGAGCCTATCGGTCCGCGCCCAGCCTGGACAGGGCTCGAGACACCATCTCGCGCTCGCCTCCGAAGGACAGCTCGCGGGCGGCGTCCTGCATCGGCATCCAGCGCGCCTCCTCGATCTCGTCGTCGTGGTCTTCGAGGCTGCCGCCTCGGTGCTCGAAGAGGAAGAAGACCACCTTCTTGAGTATGCGCAGGCCCTCGCGCTGGTACCAGTAGCTGACCTCCCCCAGCTTGTCGACGAGCTCGGCCTCCAGGCCGGTCTCCTCGCGAACCTCACGCGCCGCGGCCTTCTCCATCGACTCGCCGGGGTTCGGATGGCCCTTGGGCAGGGCGAGCACCGCGCCGCCGTCGGGCCCGCGGCGCTTGGGGACGATCACCGCCACGTCCTCGCCGCGCACCACGACGCCCCCGGCCGAGAACTCGCGCTCCATCAGAACACGTAGCGCTGCAGCGCTTCGGGGTCGTGCACGGTGATCTTCCCCCGGCCCTGGGTGATCAGGCCGGCGCGCTCGAGCACGGCCAGGAAGCGCGAGGCCGACTCGCGGGAGGAGCCGGCCAGCTGCGCGATCTCGGCCTGCGTGATCGTGACCACGACGTCGCCGTCGGGCGCGCCCTCGCCGAGCGCCTGCTCCACGAGCTGGTAGACGACCTGCGCCACCCGGCTCTGCACGGTCTGGAAGGACTGGCTCGCCAGGCGCTCGTTGGCGGCGCGCAGGCGCCGGCCCAGCGCGACCACCAGTTTGGCCGACATCTCCGGGTGCTCGCGCAGCAGGCGACGCATGTCGGAGCCCAGGATCGCGATCGCCTCCACCGCGTCGACGGCCTCCACCGTGGCCGAGCGCTTCTCGTCGTCGAACATCGCCAGCTCGCCGAAGATGTCGCCGGGGCCGAAGGTGGCCAGCGTGATCGTGCGCCCGTCGGAGTGGCTGCGGATCGCCCGCGCGTGACCGGTCCCCACGACGTAGCACGTGTCCGAGTCGTCGCCCTCGCGGAAGACGACCTGCCCCGGGTCGAAGCGCCGCGGGACCGCCACCTGCGCGACGCGCTCGAGGTCCTCGGGCTCCAGGGCCTCGAACACGGGCACGTGCCCCAGGAGCGCGACAGTGTCGGCCGCGGCCATGGGGGAGCAATACCACACGCGCCATTGGACGTTTGCGGCGGCCGGAGGCGCCAGGTAGTGTCGGCGGCCTCGCCGGGACAGGATGCAGACTCTTCCCATGGCCGTCCATCGACGCTTCGTACCGGCCGTTCTGGTCGCGGCCGTGATGCTGGTTCCGGCGTCCTCCTCGGCGGCGACGTTCTGCGTGCAGACGGCGAGTTGCGCCGGCGGGACGATGGAGCCAGACCTGCAGGCGGCCCTGAGCGCGGCGGCGGGTGTCAGCGGCCGCGATCGGATCGAGATCGGGGCCACGACGCTCACGCCCGCCCAGGTCGATCCGGCGGACTTCGAAGCCGACGACTTTGCGGGCAATCCGGTGGACATTGTGGGCGCAGGTCGTACCCAGACGACGATCGTGCGGTCTCCGGGCGGGGTGCCCAACTCGTACGCCCTCTACATAGAGGAGCCCAGCAGCACGGTCCAAGACCTCCAGGTCGAGCTTCCCACCAGCGCTGCCAGGTGGGGCATCGACCTCGTTGGCGCCACGGCGACACGCATCGGCATCACATCCGGCTCCACCACGCAGATCGGGTACTACGGCGTGCAGATGTCGGGCCCCGCGACGCTCGCGGACAGCCAGGTCGCCACGCCCGACACCACCTTCAGCGTTGGTGCTTTCGTCCAAGACACCACTGCCGGTGCGACGATCAGCAACACCACGTTCACGGGCGGTTCTGCAATCTCTCAAAACCACGGGACCTTGGCGGTGCGACGGATCAGGGCGACGGTCACGCTGTTCGGCATCGCGGTCTACGGCAACGGCTCGCTCGACGTCCAGGACAGCACGATCCACGTCACGCCGCCGGCGTCGCCACCGTTCGGTGCCTCGGCTCTTTGGGCGGCTGGTCAAAGCGGCACCGACAACTCGACGATGACGGCCAGGCATGTGACAATCGACGGCAATAGCACGCCCGACAGTGTGGGCGCCTTCACAAACGCCAGCGGCGCGGGACAGTCGGCGAGCATCACAGTCCGCGACTCGATCATCCGCGACGTGGGGCACGCGCTGAGCTCGAATGCGGACCCAGGCGCGACGACGTCCATCAGCACCGACTACTCGGACTACGACAACAGCGGCAACCTCGTGACCGGCGGCGGCTCGATCCCCTCGGAGACCAACCGCCTCAACGTCGATCCCCAATTCGTCAACGCAGCGGCTGGTGACTTCCGCCTGTCGGCAGGCTCGCCGGTGGTCGACGCCGGCATGCCGGGCGGCCTGGGGGCCGGCGAGTTGACCACCGATCTGGCCGGCAGCCCGCGCCTTCTCGACGGGAACGGCGACTGCGGCGTCCGGCGCGACATTGGCGCGTTCGAGTTCTCGCCCTCGACCCTCAGCGCATCCGCGACCGCCTCGGCCGACCGCGCCCAGACGGGCGTGCCGATCACCTTCACGGGATCGATCCCCTGCGATCCGGATCCCGCCGCGACGCTCAGCTACTCGTGGTCCTTCGACGACGGGACCGGCGCCGCCGGGCCTAGCGTGCCCAAGGCGTTCACTATCGCCGGTGCCCACGTCGCGACGCTCACCGTGACGGACTCCGCGGGCCGAGCGGGAACCGCGACCAGGGCGGTGACGATCAACAACCCCCCTGCGACTTCGACTCCGACTCCGACCGATCGGACAGCGCCGACGCTGACGCGGTTCAGGCTTACCCCGAGCTCCTTCCGGGCGGCGCGCTCGGGCGCGAGCATCGCAGCCGTCAGGACCGGTGCCACGGTCAGCTACGTCGTCTCCGAAGCCTCCACCACGACGTTCAAGGTGGAGCGCGCGTTGCCGGGCATCAAGCGCGGCCGAAGCTGCATCAAGCGCCCGCGCGGCAGCCGCGGAGGCAGTCGCTGCACCCGCTTCGTCCCGGTTCGGGGCAGCTTCAGTCACCGCGATGCAGCCGGGGCCGACCGCTTCCGCTTCACGGGCAGGCTCGGTGGCCGCGCGCTCGCGCCCGGCGACTACCGGCTGGGCGCCACGCCCCGGGACGCGGCGAGCAACGTCGGGCGCACCATCCGCTCGACGTTCCACATCCTCCGCTAGACCCCGCCGGCGCCCGATCGCACCCACGTAAGTGGCTGGACCTCGGGTGCGGTTGTGCCGCTCGCTTCCACCGATCGAAGGACGCCGGGCTAGGCCGTTCAGGCAACGGAACTGCTCGGCCGGGTCCCCGCTCGGCCCGTGGATGGGAGCTCGCGTGGGGCGAATCGAGGATGCCGGTCCCCTCGTAGGGACCCATGGCGACGACGATCGACACCCGCGATGAGCAGGACGGCGGCCGGCAGCTGGTCCTGGCCGTGATGGGCGCGCACGCGGGCGCGCTGCTGTCCCTGGCCCGCCGCCACTCGCTGTGCGCCGACGACGCGCACGACGCCTACCAGCGGGCGCTGGAGATCTTCCTGCGCCGGGCGGACTCGCTCGACCCGGCCAGCGCGCCGGCGTGGCTGCGCACCGTGGTCAAGCACGAGGCGATGGCGGTCCGCGCGTCGCGCCAGCGGATCGTGGGGCCGGTGGAGGTCGACCTGGACCGGTCCGAGGCGCGGGATCTGCTGCCGGCCGACGAGCGCGTCGCAGCCTCCGAGCGTGCGGCGCAGTCCACGGAGGCGCTGTCGCGGCTGAAGCCCCACGAGGTGCGGGCGCTGGTGCTCAAGGCGCGCGGCTACTCCTACCACGAGATCGCCGAGATCACCGGGTGGACCTACACGAAGGTGAACCGCTGCCTGACCGAGGGGCGCCGCGCCTTCCTGGATCGTTTCGACGACATCGAGGCCGGGCGCGAGTGCGAACGCTGGACGGGCACGCTCTCGGCCCTGGCCGACGGAGAGGCCACCGCGCCGGAGCTGGCCGCCGCCCGTCCCCACCTGCGCCACTGCCCGTCCTGCCGGGCGCGGCTGCGCGAGTTCCGCGCCGCGCCGCGGGCGGTGGCGGCGATCGCGCCACAGGCCGTGATGTTGTCCGGCGCGGGAGGGTCGGAGGGCCCCGGCCTGCTCGGCCGCCTGCACGACGCCGTGGTGTCCGGCTGGCACGACCGCGTCCTCCTCTCGGCCCACAAGCTCCAGGCGGGGATGGAGACGGTCTCCGCGGGCAAGCTGGCCGCGGTCGCAGCGTCGGCGACAGCGCTCGCCGGGGGAGGGGCGGCGGCGCTGACCGATGTGCCCGACCCGCCCGCAGCCCGCCCGGCGGCGGCGACGGTTGCGGTCCCGACTGCCGAGTCGCCGTCGGGCGGCGACCAGGCGAGCACCCGCGACTCCCTCGCGCCCACCCAGAGCAGCCCGCCCACGCCGGCGCCCGCCGAGACTCCCGCTCCGGCCGCCGGTTCGCCCCAGCCGCCGGCGCCGGCGCCGGCGGAGTTCGACCTCGGCCCCGCTCCCGAGCGCGGGACCGGCTCCGGCGCCGCCTCCCCCGCGGGCACCGCGTCTCGCCCGTCCGCCGCGACCTCTGCTCGCGCAAGACCCACCGCGGCCTCTCCGCCGCGGGCTCCGTCTTCGTCCCCGCCTTCCCCCTCCCCCGAGTTCGGCCCCTAGGAGGCCCCATGTCACGCATCGCCCTGGTCACGTTCCTGCTCGCCGCCGCCTACCTGGCCGTGCCCGCGGTCGCTCACGGCGGCAGCTACACCGTCTACGCCTGCGGGAGCGACGGCGTCAACCGCGCCTTCTGGCCCTCCGCGAACACCGGCCTCACGGCGTCGGCGAGCTGTCCCGGAGTCGACTATCTCGGGCAGACCACCGGCCTGGCCACGCGGGCGGACCGCAACGCTGGCGGCGGGCGGCTCGGGCCCGTCTCCTCCGCGTGGCACATCTTCGACGCGCCGCCGGGGGCGGTGATCCAGTCCATGACCCTGAGGCTGTCCTCGGGCCGCTCCCACGGCTGCTGGTCGATCGGCGTGTGGGGATGGAACGGCGACGCCTTTCATCCGGGCAATCAAGTGTGGGGCTTCCCCGGGAACTGCTCCATCACCGGCAGCGGCTTCACGTGGTTCGCGGGCCCGTACACGATCGACCTGCACGGGTACCAGCACGCACGGATCGGGGTTCGCTGCGACTCCACCGGCGGGTGCCGGACCGACGAGACCGCGACCTGGACGAGCGCCAAGGACGTCGCCGTCACCGTCCGCGACGACTCGGAGCCGGGGATCCTGCTGCGCAGCGGCCAGCTGCTGTCCGACGGCTGGCACCGCGGGACCGAGACGGCGTGGGCGGACTTCGGCGACAACGTCGGCATCCGCCACATCTACGGACTGGTGGACGGCGGGAACACCTTCTCCTTCCACGACTTCGCGGCCTCCGGCTGGCCGGAGAGCCTGCGCTGCGACTACGCCCGTCCCCGCCCGTGCGCGGACATCCAGATGGGCGGGGTCCACCTGGACACGAACACGGTCCCCGACGGCGCGCATGCGCTGCGCGTCGTGGCCGTGGACGCCGCCGGCAACACGGCGTACCGCGAGCGCGCGATCCGGGTGGACAACCATGCCCCGGTGGCGCCGAGCGCGACCGCAACCGTGGGCGGCGAGGACTGGCGGCCCGCCAACCACTTCGACGTCACCTGGCAGAACCCGACCGGCCAGGTGGCGCCGATCGCGCGGGCGCACTGGCGACTGTGCCGGGCGGGCAGCTCCTCCGAGTGCCGGACGGGCGCCCGCGACGGGCGGGATGTCGCGGCGACCGGTGACCTGCGCGTCCCCGAGGCGGGCGACTGGACGCTGGCCGTGTGGCTCGCCGACGAGGCGGGCAACGTCGACGCCGAGCACACCGCCGACCCGGTCCATCTGCGCCTCGACGACGTGGCGCCCGAGACCCCGGGCTTCGACCTCCCCGACCCCGCCGATCCGCGGCGAGTCTCCCTTCCGACGATCGACCGGCACTCCGGACTGGCCACGGCCCGCATCGAGCTGCGCGAGCGCGGCCGGGCCGAGTGGCGCGCCCTGCCGACCGGCCTGGAGCCCGACGGGCGCGCCGCGGCGCAGATCCCCGACACCGTGCTGCCCGACGGCGCCTACGAGCTGCGCGCGGTCCTGCGCGATCGGGCCGGCAACGAGGCGGTGGCCACCACCGATCGCGCCGGGCGGGCCATGACCGTCGTGCTCCCGGTCCGCGCCGGCACTCGCTTCGTCCTGCGCCACTCAGCTGCGCGGCCACTGCGGCCCGCCTTCGGTCGGCCGGCGACGCTGGCCGGCGTGCTCGAGACGTCCCACGGGCGACCAGTGGCCGGCGCATCGGTGACGCTGATCGAGCAGCTCCGCGACCGGGCCGGGTGGCGCGCGGTGGGCGCGGCGACCACGGACGCCGCCGGCGCGTTGCGGCTGCGCGTCGCCCCCGGGCCCTCGCGCACGCTGCGCCTCGCCTACGGCGGCGCCGACGTCCTGTTGCCGGCGACGGGCGAGGCGCGCGTGCTGGTCGCTGCGGCCGGCACGCTGCGGGTGAGCCGGCGGCGCGTGCGCAACGGCGCGGGCGTCCTGTTCTCCGGGCGCCTGCGGGGACGGCCCTTTCCGCCCGGCGGGCGGACGGTGGACCTCCAGGCCCACTACCGCGGCGCCTGGCGGACCTTCGCCACACCGCGCACCGGCCAGGGCGGCCGGTGGCGCTACCGCTACCGCTTCGGCGCCACCACGGGCCGCGTCCTCTACCGGTTCCGCGCGGTCGTCAAGCGCGAGGCCGCCTACCCCTACGAGGACGGAGCCACGCGGGTCGTCAGCGTGACGGTCACGGGCTAGCGCCGGCTAAGCCGTTGTCATGGAGCGCAGCTTCCCGGCTAGGGCGGCCTACCCGGACGGGATCGTGGCGCCGCTCTGGGGCGTCGTCTTCTGCCCGGCGCCGGTTCCGTTGCCGTCACCCGTGGTGTTCTGCTGGCCGCCCCCGGAGCCGCCGCCACCGCTGGCCACCACCGTCGCGGTCGCGGTGGTCGTCGCCCCGGTGGGATCGTGGATCGTGGCCGTGTAGGCGCCGGGCATG
>JAWVFR010000051.1:0-23199 GCA_033855845.1 Solirubrobacteraceae bacterium | reverse complement strand
ACCGGATCGCAGACCGGTCGCGGCCGTCCGGAGGCGGAGCGAGAGGACATCGGCGCGATCATCGCAGCGCTCGGGGACGCCGTGCGCGGCTACCCGCGCGAGAATGCCGCTGTGAGCGAGGAACCGGGGGCGCGATGAACGAGGGGCTGCTGTCCCTGGCCCAGGCGCGCGAGATCGTGGTCGCGACCGCCGGGCCGCCGCTGGAAGACGAGGCGGTGGCGGTCGGCGGCGCGCTCGGGCGGGTGCTGGCCGAGGCGGTCGCGGCGCAGGCGGACGTGGCGCCATTCGCCAACTCCGCGATGGACGGCTGGGCGGTCCGGGCCGGGCCACCGGGCCGCGAGCTGCGCGTGGTGGACGAGTCGCGGGCCGGGCGGCCGGCGGGGCGGGCGGTCGGTGAGGGTGAGGCGATCCGCATCTCGACCGGCGCGCCGGTGCCGGAGGGCGCCGAGAGCGTCGTCCCGCTCGAGCACGCCCGGGCGACAGACGGGGCCGTGGTCCTGGAGCGCGAGGCCACCCCCGGGGCCAACATCCGCCAGGCCGGCGAGGACCTGCGCGCGGGGACGGAGGTGCTCGCGCGCGGCACCGTCCTGCGAGCCGGCGAGCTGGGCGCCGCGGTGGCCGCCGGCCGCGCCGCGATGCGCTGCGCGCGGCGCCCGCGGGTCGCCGTCGTGGTGACCGGCGACGAGCTGGTCGCCCCGGGCGCGACCCTCGGCCCCGGCCAGATCCACAACTCCAACGCCACGATGCTCGCCGCCCTGGCCGCGGCGGCCGGCGCCGAGGTGGTGGCATCTCCGGGAGACGCGGTCGGCGACGACCGGGCCGAAACCGAAGCCGCGCTCGCCGCCGCGCTGGAGGTCGCGGACGTCGTCCTCGTCTCCGGCGGCGTCTCGGTGGGGCCCCACGACCACGTCAAGCCCGCCCTCCAGGCGCTCGGCGTGCAGGAGCGCTTCTGGCGGGTCGCGCTGAAGCCCGGCAAGCCGGTGTGGTTCGGCGCGCGCGGCCGCACGCTGGCCTTCGGCCTCCCCGGCAACCCGGTCTCCGCCGCCGCGTGCTTCGTCCTCTTCGCGCGCCCAGCCCTGCGCGCGCTCCAGGGCGCCGACCCCCTCCCGCCGCCCCTGAGCGCGCGGCTCGCGCAGGACGTCAAGCGCAGCCCCGACCGCGAGCAGGCGGTTCGGGTGAGGCTCGCGTCCGGACCAGATGGAGCCCTGGAGGCTCGCCCGACCGGTCCCCAGGGATCGCACATGCTGTCCTCCCTGGTGGGCGCGGACGGGCTCGCATTGATCCCCCCCGGGACCTCCCCGATGCCCGCCGGCGAGGTTGTCGCCGTGGAGCCCATGTGACAAATGGCTCCAGCGGTGCTTCAATGACCGTGGATTTGCCGGACACATCCGAGGAAGGAGGCCACGGATGAGAGGGCAGGGGATCCATCAGGGGACCAATGGGCGCGGGGCACCGCCGGTGCGGGTGCTGGTCGCCGAGGACGACGACAGCTTCCGCGGCGCCCTGGGCGACGTGATCGCCGCCGACCCGGCCATGGAGCTCGTCGCCTCCGCCGTCGACGCCGTCGAGGCCATCGCGCTGGCCGAGCGCGAGCGCCCCGACGTGGCGCTGATCGACGTGCGCATGCCGGAGGGCGGCGGCGTGGCGGCCACGGAGGGCATCCGGGCCGCCTGCCCCGAGACGCTCGTCATCGCGCTCACGGCGCACACCGACCCGGCTGTGGTGCTGGAGATGCTGCGGGCCGGCGCCGTCGGCTACGTGATCAAGGGCGCACCGATGAATGACGTCCTGGAGGCGGTCCGCGGCTGCATGCGCGGGGAGGCGAGCATCGCCGGCCCCGTCGCGCTGGACGTGGTCAGCGAGCTGGCCGGCCGCCTGGAGCGCCAGCGCCGCTACGAGCTGGAGTTCGACCGGCGCGAGGAGCGGATCCGCACCGCGCTGGACGACGGGCATCCGACCGCCGTCTTCCAGCCCATCGTCCGTCTGCTGGACGGCGACGTGGTCGGGGTGGAGGCGCTGGCCCGCTTCGACGCCGCTCTCACGGAGTCCCCGCTGCCCTGGTTCGAGGAGGCCGAGAGCGTCGACCTGCGCGTCGAGCTGGAGCTGGCCGCCGTGCGCGCCGCGCTGGACGCCGTCGACGAGCTGGACGACGACGTCTGGGTCTCGCTCAACGTGTCGCCCCGGACGGCTCTCAGCACCAACCGGCTGCTGCACGCGCTCTCCCCCGTCGCGCTGGACCGGCTCGTGGTGGAGATCACCGAGCAGGCCGAGGTCGAGGACTACGACGAGCTCAACGTCGGCCTGCGGTGCCTGCGCGAGGAGGGCGTGCGCATCGCGGTGGACGACGCCGGAGCGGGCTACGCGAGCCTGCGCCACATCCTGCGCCTGGAGCCCGACATGATCAAGCTGGACAAGTCGCTGGTGCGCGACGTCCACAGCGACCGGGCTCGCCACGCCCTGGCCAGCGCCCTGATCACCTTCGCCAACGAGATCGGCGCCACGATCGTCGCCGAGGGCATCGAGACGGCGGCCGAGCTCGAGGCCCTGCGCCGGCTGGGCGTGACCTTCGGCCAGGGCTACCACCTGGCGCGACCGCACCGGCCGCCCGTGGCCCCGCTGGTCGCCGTCGCCTAGCCCTCTCCGCCTTTGAGATGCTGCCCGGCCTATGTCGGGCTGGGGGATCGCAGCGATCGTGGTGGGGGGCCTGGTCGCCGTCAGGGTCCTGCTGGCCCTGGTGCGCGCCGCGCGCCACCCGGTCGTGGCCCAGGCGCGGATCGTCACCGAGAGCGAGCACACCGAGATCGACGAGAGCGGGGCGGTGCGCTCGATCCAGTCCGCCGACCTGGTCATGCCGGCCGACCGCGTGGAGGAGATCTGGGCCCCCGAGCACCTGGAGCGCCTGGCCCGCACCTACTGGCGCTTCCTCTCGCGCTGCACGCTGGGCCTGATCCGGGTCTCCTACACGCCCACGGAGCGCCATGTCGTCCTCCTCGCCCGCCCCCTCGTCCTGCTGAGCTTCCACGCGCCCGAGTACGAGATGGACGCCACGCACGGCCGGGTGCGCTGGCGGATCGCCCGCGGTCTGCTGGTGGCCTCGGCGGGCCGGTCGGGGAAGGGCTACCTGGAGATCGACGTGCGGCGCTCGGAGCCCGACGCCACCGGCGCCGTGACCGTGCACGTGTCGGTGGAGGTGGCGAACTTCGTCCCGGCCATCGCGTCGCGACTGTCGCGCTTCGTCTACGCCAACACGCAGTCGCGCATCCATGTGATCGTGACCCACGGCTTCCTGCGCTCGCTGGCCCGGCTGGACCTGGCCGCCTCGCGGGTCGGGCGCTTCGCGGCGGCGCGCGGGGCCGCTAGCCGTACAGCTGGCCGCCGGTGATCTCGCGCAGCTTGGGGCGGTCGTGGCGCGCGTGGATCCGGCGCACCGTGCCCGAGCGCGAGCGCATCACGATCGACTCGGTCGTCGCATGCTCGCCACGGCCCTCGTAGCGGACGCCCTGCAGCACGTCGCCCTCGGTGACGCCGGTGGCCGAGAAGAACACGTCGTCGCCGGCCACCAGGTCGTCCACGCGCAGCACGCGATCCAGGTCGTAGCCGGCGTCGACGGCGGCCTGGCGCTCGGTGTCGTCGCGCGGCCACAGGCGCCCCACGAGCTGGCCGCCGGTGGACTTGATCCCCGCCGCGGCCAGGACGCCCTCCGGCGTGCCGCCGATCCCCCACAGCAGGTCGACCGGGGTCTCGGGGCTGACGGCCATCAGCGCGGCCGCGACGTCGCCGTCGGTGATCAGCCGCACGCGGGCGCCGGCCTCGCGGATCTCGCGGATCCCGTCCTGGTGGCGGTCGCGGTCCAGCACGACCACCATGACGTCGCGCACGTCCACGCCCTTGCGGTCGGCCACCAGCTTCACGGTCTCGCCCAGCGGGCGGTCGAGGTCCAGCAGGTCGGCGATGTCGGACGCGCCCGCGAGCTTCTCCATGTAGACGATCGGCCCCGGGTCGAACATCGTGCCGCGCGGGGCGAGGGCGATGACGGCGAGCGCGCTGGGCATCCCCAGGGCGGTCAGGCGCGTCCCCTCCAGCGGGTCGACCGCGATGTCGACCTCGGGCGGCGAGCCGTCGCCGATGCGCTCGCCGTTGTAGAGCATCGGCGCCTCGTCCTTCTCCCCCTCGCCGATCACCACCACGCCGTCCATGCGGATGGTGTCGAGCATCAGGCGCATCGCGTCCACGGCGGCCTGGTCGGCGGCCTCCTTGTCCCCCATGCCGATCAGCCGGGCCGCGGCCAGCGCCGCGTACTCGGTGACGCGCACGAGCTCGAGGGCCAGATTGCGATCCGGCCGGCGCGCTGCGGGGTCCGGCGTCAAAGCGTGCCGGGCGGCTTGCGCTGGACCTCGGTCTCGGCCTGGCGCATCACCGACCCCACGAGCATCAGGATCCCGCCGAGCATCAGCGCGAACCAGCCGTACTCCAAGCCGACGTCGCCGGACGGCTCGCCCGGACGCTCGATGATCCCCAGGTAGCCGACGAGGCCCAGGGCGGTGATGGCGACGATCGACGTCACCTGCCCGCGCGGCCACGACAGCTCGTGATCGCGGACGATGATCCAGGCCAGGATGAAGGGCGCGACCGCGGCGGCGATGATCAGCCAGCGGGTGATCGTGTGGACCTGGAAGAAGGAGCACGTCCCGTCCCCGCACACGCCGCGCGCGCCGGTGTGCAGCGTGGCGTTCGGGTTGCTCGTGTCGGCGCCGTAGACGGGGAGGAAGACGGAGATGCCGAGGATCAGGCCCCCCAGCATCGCTATCCACTCCCCCCGGCTCAGGTTCTCGACCTTCACTGCCCGGACCCTATACGCCCCTCGCGCGGGCGTGCAAACCCCTGCCAACGCCTAATCTCCGGCGCCATGGAGCTGCGGCGCCTGCTGCCCGAGCCCGGGGCCACCACCGTGGAGGAGGCGATCTCCGGCCTGGCCCTGGAGGAGCGAGCGCCCGAGGACCGGCCCTACGTCGCGGCCAACATGGTGGTGAGCGCGGACGGGAAGGCCTCCTTCCGCGGGCGCTCCGGGCCGCTGGGCAGCGACGTGGACCGCGCGGTTTTCCACCGGCTGCGCACCCAGGCCGACGCCGTGCTGGTGGGCAGCGGGACCGTGCGGACCGAGCGCTACGGGCGCCTGGTGCGCGACTCGGAGCTGCGAGCGGCGCGCGAGCGCGAGGGGCGCCGGCCGGACCCGCTCGCCTGCATCGTGACCCGCAGCCTCGACCTCCCGGTGGACATCGGGCTGCTCCAGGACCCCGAGCAGGAGACGGTCCTGCTCACCTCCTCCGACCGCGACCTGGAGGGCGCGGGGCCCGGCGTGCGGCTGGAGCGCGTGGCGCCCGACGAGCTCACGTTCCTCACCGTCCTGCGGCGCCTGCGCTCCGAGCACGAGGTGCGCTCGGTTCTGTGCGAGGGCGGCCCCACCGTGCTGGGGTCGCTCCTGGCGGAGGGTGCGATGGACGAGCTCTTCCTGACGCTGGCGCCCCGCCTGGCCGGCGGCGGCGAAGCGCTCACGGCGGTCGAGGGCCTCCCCCTGGCGGAGCTGGTGGAGCTCGACCTGGTCTCCGCGCTGGAGGCGCAGGGCGAGCTGTTCCTGCGATACGCAATCATCCGGTAGATGACGCGGGTCGCTGCCCCGGAAGAGCTCGTCGGCGCGCTGGAGGCCACGCGTGAGCGGACGCTGGCCCTGGTGAGCGACATCCCCGACTCCGAGCTGGAGCGCGTCCACTCTCCCCTGATGAGCCCGCTCGTGTGGGACCTGGGCCACATCGCCGCCTTCGAGGACCTGTGGCTGGTGCACCGCTTCGGCGGCGAGCCGATGGTGCGCCGCGACCTGGCCGAGGTCTACGACGCGTTCGAGACCCCGCGCTCAGGACGCGGCGAGCTGCCCTTCCTGCGCCCCCAGCCCGCCCGCGACTACCTGGACGAGGTGCGCGCCCGGGCCCTGGACGCGACCGAGCGCCGCGGCGTGGGCGACGGAGTGCTGCACGAGCTGGTCGTCCGCCACGAGCTCCAGCACACCGAGACCATGCTCCAGACGATGGGGCTGGCGCGGCTTCGGTGCTTCGAGCCGCCCGAGGGCTTGCCGCCCGCGACGCCGGCCGGCGGCCTGGAGCTGGTGGACGTGCCCGGCGGGCGCCACGAGCTGGGCGCCGGGCCCGACGGGTTCGCCTACGACAACGAGCGCCCGCGCCACGGCGTGGAGGTCGCGCCGTTCCGACTCGGCCGCACGCCGGTCTCCAATGCGACCTGGCTGGCCTTCGCCGAGGGCGGCGGCTACCAGCGCCGCGAGTGGTGGAGCGACGAGGCCTGGCACTGGAAGGAGCAGTACGACATCACCCACCCACTCCACTGGTCGGGCGACGGGCACGAGTGGCGCACCGGCGGCTGGGAGCCGCTGGACCCCGACAAGCCCGCCGTCCACGTCTCCTGGTTCGAGGCCGACGCCTTCGCCACCGCGCACGGCGCGCGCCTGCCCACCGAGGCCGAGTGGGAGAGGGCGGCGACCTGGGACCAGGGAGGACTTGACCACCTTGGCTGGGTGTGGGAGTGGACCGCCGGCGAGTTCGGCGGCTATCCCGGCTTCGCCGCCTTCCCGTACCCCGAGTACAGCGAGGTCTTCTTCGGCCAGGGCTACCGCGTCCTGCGGGGCGGCTCCTGGGCCACCAGCCCGCGCGTGGCCACCTCCACCTTCCGCAACTGGGACCACCCCGACCGCCGTCAGATCTTCGCCGGCGTGCGGATCGCGCGCGACGCATGAGCGCGGTCGTCGACGTCCACCTGCGGGCGGGGACCGAGCGGCGCCTGGCCGACGACGTCCTGGACGGGCTCACCCGTCCCTTCAAGGAGATCCCGCCCAAGCACTTCTACGACTCCCGCGGCTCCGAGCTGTTCGAGCGCATCTGCGCGCTGCCCGAGTACTACCCGACGCGCACCGAGACCGCGATCCTGGCCGCGCACGCCGGGGACATCGTGGCCGCCGCGGGCGCGCCGCGCGACCTGGTGGAGCTGGGGTCCGGCTCCACCCTGAAGGCCCGGATGCTGCTGGACGCGATGCCCGCGGCCCGGCGCTACGTGCCGGTGGACGTGTCCGAGCGGATGGTCCGGGAGGCGGCGCGGGAGCTGACCGGCGACTACCCGGGCCTGGCGGTGCACGGCGTCGTCGGCGACTTCGAGCGTCACCTGGGCGAGGTGCCGCCGCCCGGCGCCGACGGGCCCCGGCTGGTGGCGCTGCTGGGCGGGACGATCGGCAACTTCCCCCCGGGCAGCCGCCGGCGGCTGCTGCGCGACGTGCGCGCGATGCTCGGGCCGGGCGACCGGTTCCTGCTGGGCGCCGACCTGGTCAAGGACCCCGCGACGATCGAGGCCGCCTACAACGACTCCCAGGGCGTGACCGCGGAGTTCAACCTCAACGTCCTGCACGTCCTCAACCGGGAGCTGGGCGCGGACTTCGACCCGCGCGCGTTCGAGCACGTGGCCTTCTTCGATCGCCGGCGCGAGTGGGTGGAGATGCGCCTGCGCGCGCGGCGCGCGTGCACGGTGTGGGTCGCGGACCTGCACCTCCAGGTGGAGTTCGCGGCCGGCGAGGAGCTGCGCACCGAGATCAGCGCGAAGTTCACGCCGGAGCGCCTGCGCGCCGACCACGCGGCGGCGGGGATGGAGCTCGAGCGAGTGTGGACGGATCCCGACCGGCTGTTCGGGTTGTCCCTGGCGCGCGCGGTATAGGGTCCGCGCCATGCAGATCGAGAACGCGAGCGCGCTCGTCTCGGGCGGGGCCTCGGGGCTCGGGGAGGCGACCTCGCGCCGCCTGGCCGAGTCCGGCGCCGCGGTGACGATCGCCGACGTCAACGAGGAGAAGGGAGCCGCGCTGGCGGCCGAGCTGGGCGCGGAGTTCGTCAAGGCCGACGTGACCGACGAGGAGCAGGTCCAGGCCGCCGTGGAGGCCGCCGCCTCCCACGGGGAGGGCGGGCTGCGCATCGCCGTCTCCTGCGCCGGCGTGGGCTGGGCCGAGAAGGTGGCGGGCAAGCGCGGCCCTCACCAGAGCCTGCCGTTCGAGACCGTCGTGCGCATCAACCTGATCGGGACCTTCAACGTGCTGCGCTTCGCGGCCAGCTCCATGCTGGCCAACGAGCCGCTGGACGACGGCGAGCGCGGCGTGTGCGTCAACACGGCGTCGATCGCCGCCTACGACGGCCAGGTGGGCCAGATCGCCTACTCCGCCTCCAAGGGCGGGGTCGTGGGCATGACGCTGCCGGCGGCGCGCGATCTGGCTTCGAGCGGGATCCGGGTGTGCACGATCGCCCCGGGCCTGTTCGACACGCCGCTGCTGGCCGCGCTGCCCCAGGAGGCGCGCGAGGAGCTGGGCCGCCAGGTCCCCTTCCCCCCGCGCCTGGGCCTGCCGGCCGAGTACGCGGCGCTCGTGCGGCACATCGTCGAGAACCCGATGCTCAACGGTGAGGTCATCCGGCTCGACGGCGCCCTGCGGATGGCGCCGCGCTGACGGCCCGGCCGGGTCAGTGGCCGACGAGCTCTCCCCCTCCGACCGCGCCTCGCTGGCCGCCGAGCGCGGCCCGGTCAACATGGCGGTGGCCGGAGCGCTGGTGTTCGACGGCGGCCCGGGCGTGGAGCGCGCGGCCGTGGTCGAGCGGCTGCGCTCGCGCCTGCACCTGATCCCGCGCTACCGGCAGAAGCTGGCCGAGAGCCTCCCCGGCGGGCTCACCCAGCCGGTGTGGGTGGATGACACGGCGTTCGACCTGGACTGGCACATCCGCCAGGCCACGCTGCCGGCCCCCGGCGGCGACGCGGAGCTGGGCGACTTCATGGGGCGCGAGCTGTCCCGGCGCCTGGACCGCTCGCGGCCGCTGTGGGAGCTGCACGTGGTGGACGGCCTGGCCGGCGGGCGCGTGGCGCTGGTGCCCAAGATGCATCACGCCCTGGTGGACGGCGTGGCGGCGGTGGACGTCGGGACCGTCCTGCTGGACCCCAGCGAGGAGCCGGTGCAGATCGAGGGGCCCGAGGAGTGGGAGCCGCGGTCCTACGACCGCCGGCGCCATCTGGCCCGCGTGGCCGCCACGCCCTTCGTGCGCGCGCAGCGCCTGATGCTGGACACGGCCACGCGCGCGCTGGACACCAGCCCGCGCAAGGCCGCCGAGGACCTGCGCCGGGCCACGGAGCTGGCCACCGAGCTGGCGCGCACCCGTCCCCAGGCGCCGATGACCTCGCTCAACCGTCCCATCTCCCCCAATCGCCGCTACGCGGTCGTGCGCGCCTCACTCGCGCCGTTGAAGGCCGCGGGCAAGGCGGCGGGCGGGACCGTCAACGACGCGTTGCTGGCGGCCGTGGCGGGCATGTTGCGCGGTCTTTTCTCCGGAACTGCGGCCATCGAGGGGGAACCTGTGGCGCTGGTGCCGGTCTCGGTGCGTCGTTCGGATGAGCAGGGCGAGTTGGGCAACCACATCTCCACCGTGTTCGTCGACCTGCCGGTGCACGAGGCCGACCCGGTCGCCCGGCTGCAGCGCATCTCCCGGACGATGGCCGAGCTCAAGCAGTCCGCGGCCGTCCGGGCGGGCGCGATGATCGTCGGCGCCACCGGCTGGGCGCCGCCCGCGATCTCGGCCATGATGGTCCGCGCCATGGGCGGCGTGCGGGCCTGCAACCTGGTGGTCTCCAACGTCCCCGGCCCCCAGCAGCCGTTCTACATCAACGGGCTGCGTCTGCGCGAGGTCTTCCCGGCGGTCCCGCTGAACCCGCCCAACCAGGGACTGTCCGTGGGCATCCTCTCCTACGACGGCGGTGTGTACTTCGGGCTGCTGGCCGACCGCGAGCTGGTCCCCCCGGTCCAGCTCGCGGCGGCCATGCTCGCGGACTCGGTGGCCGAGCTGACCGGCCCGGTCAGCGCACCGTGACCAGGCGGATCATGTAGAAGCGCAACCTCGGGTTTCGCGTGTTCAGGACGTGCTTGTACGCGTACACCCCCGGGGTCAGCGCCCGCGTCGAGCGCAGGATCGCCGTGTAGCGCCCGCGCCTCACCGCGGTCGTGCCCGTGGCCGTCTGGCCCCCGCCGCGCGTGACCGTGATCCGCGCGCGGATCGCGCTCAGTGGCGTGAGCGAGGAGCAGGTCATCCTCTTGCCACCGGGCGCCAGCTTGCAGTTGGCGGTCGGGACCTTGCACTTGAGGATGATCATGTACTGGGTCAGCACGACCCGCCGCCCACTGGTGAGGGTGACGGTCGCCGTGACCTTGTTCGGCCTGGTCCGCCCGCCGCCGAGCCGCAGCAGGCCCACAGCCACCGTCCTGCCGGTCACCTTGCCGTTGACCCGGAACACCACCGAGCGGATGCGCCCGCGGCCGGCCAGGCGGATCGAGGTGCGCAGCGGCTGCGCCGGATTGTCCACCTGGCGGGTCTGGAGCAGAAGCTGGCCCGCGCCCGGCACGTTGGCCCGCTGGTCACGCACCACGTTGGGGATGGACAGGCACGCCGGCTTGCGAGCGGCCACGAGGTCCGGGTCGGGAGGGGTGAACGTGACCTGGCCCCCGCCGAGGAACACGGCGGCGAAGTTGCCCTTGGAGTCCTTGATGGACTTGGAGCGCGCCATCACCTGCAGGCCACCGAAGTTGCCCTCGAAGTAGTTGTGCCACGGTCCGGCGCCGATGTCGGAGTCGGACACGCCGGGGAAGGCCGACCTGCCCTCGGGGGTCAGCGCGATGTCGCCGGTGCCGCCGGTGCTGTCGGTCTTGACCACCAGCCCGGGCACCAGTGCCTGCACCCACGGATAGCACGTCCCGTGGGACATCACGCCGCCGCCCGCCGACACGAAGCTCTCGATGGCAGGGGCGTTGGCGGCCAGCGCCTCCCCCTCGGTGGTCGTCGCCGGATCGGAGTCGGTGCAGCTGTCGGGGCTGGCGAGGTCGTTGCTGCCCTCGTCACCGGCCACCCAGATGATCTTCGGCCTGGCGCTGCCGGCGGCCAGCGCGGCGAAGAACCCGTTGATCGCAGCGGCGCCCTCGTAGTAGGTGACGGTCAGGCCGTTGGGCGCGGCGGCCTTGGCGATCGCCTCGCCGGCGCCGCTCGTGGCGCCGGAGGAACCGAGCGCCGCGATGGAGTTGTCGTTGGCCCGGGTGACCTTGGCGGACATGTTGCCCAGCGCCTTCTCCATGTACAGCCACCCCTCGCGGTTGGCCGTGCCGCTGTTGGACCCGTGGTCCGTCAGGTCGTCGCCTCCCAGGATGATCGGCCCGGCCAGCGCCTGGCCCGGCATCGCCGCCAGCCCGGCGAGCGCGACTGCGATGACCAGCAGCCGGCGTCCTGCAGCCCTACCCCGTTCCGTGGACATGCGTTTTCCCCCCCGTTGTGTCCGAGACGTTCCCCGTTCCTGATCTATTCAACTCATCGGGGGAGGGCGCTGTCAAGCGCCGCCGCCTAGTTCAGGCGCTCGACGATCATCGCCTGGCCCATGCCGCCGGCGACGCACATGGTCTCCAGGCCGATCGACTTGTCCAGCGTGCCGAGGTCGTTGAGCAGCGTGGTCATGATGCGCGCGCCGGTCATGCCGAAGGGATGGCCCAGCGCGATCGCCCCGCCGAAGGGGTTCAGCCGCTCGGGGTCGATGCCCCACTCCTCGCGGCACGGGACCACCTGGGCGGCGAACGCCTCGTTGAGCTCGATGACGTCGATGTCGTCGATGGTCATCCCCGCCTGGTCGAGGACCTTCTGCACCGCGGGGATCGGGCCCAGGCCCATGAGCTCCGGGCGGATGGCGGCGACCGAGGAGGCCACGATGCGCGCCTTGGGCTTCAGGCCCAGGCTCTCTGCCTTCTCGCGCGACATGACCAGCACGGCGGCCGCGCCGTCGTTGAGCGGGCAGGCATTGCCGGCGGTGACCGTGCCGTCCTCGCGGAAGGCGGGCTTCAGCGCGGCCAGCTTCTCCATCGTCGTGCCGGGACGGGGGCCGTCGTCCTTGGTGACGGTGGCGGCCGGGACGTCGACCGGGTTGCCCTCCTTGTCGGTCTCCGACGCTGCGGGGCTCTCGACCGGGACGATCTCGGAGTCGAAGTGGCCCGACTCCTGCGCGTCGACCGCGCGGTTCTGGGAGATCACGGCCCACTCGTCCTGCGCCTCGCGGCTGACGTTGCAGCGCTCGGCCACGTTCTCGGCGGTCAGGCCCATCGGGATGTAGACATCGAAGAGCGAGCCCTCGCTGCCGTCCAGCTGCGGGTTCTTGGCGTCGTCGGGGATGCCAGCGCCCAGGCCGGCGCGCGAGACCGACTCCACGCCCGCGGCGATGTACTGGTCGCCCTCCCCCACGGAGATGGCGTGGAAGGCCATGCGCAGCGTCTGCAGCGAGGACGCGCAGAAGCGGTTGACCGTGGTCGCGGGGACGTGGTGGTCCAGGCCGGACAGCAGCCCGGCGTTGCGGCCCACGTTGTAGCCCTGCTCCCCCACGGCCGACGCCGCGCCCATCATCAGGTCGTCCGTCTGCGAGAAGTCCACGTCGGGGTTGCGCTCCTGCAGCGCGCGCAGGGGCACGGCCGCCAGCTCGTCGGCACGCACATGGCGCAGCGACCCCTTGAACGCACGTCCGATGGGGGTGCGGATGGCGTCGACGATCACGGCTTCGGGCATTCTCGATCTCCTTTTCGTGGACGCAGGATCCTACGGCAGCACCGAGAGGGGGCGATTTCGGCGTCGCTGTGACCTTTTGGTGGCTATGGCAACCAGAACGTCACAGTCGTCTGAAGTTTGGGCGCTGGTGCGCGCCCAGCACGGCGTTGTGGGTCGGGCGCAGCTGGGCGAGCTGGGATTCGGACGGGCGGCGATCCGGCATCGGGTCGAGCGCGGACAGCTGCACCGCGTTTGGCCGGGCGTGTTCGCGGTGGGGCGGCCGGAGGTGACGGGTGAGGGGCGGTGGATGGCGGCGGTGCTCGCGTGCGGCCCCGGAGCGTTCTTGAGCGACCGGAGCGCCGGGGAGCTCTGGGAGATCCTGCGGGCGCGTTCCGGCCCCATCACCCTCTCGGTGCTTCCCGGACGGCAGCCCCGACGGCGGCGAGGGCTCGTAGTCCACCGCCGCAGCGCCCTGGGCGAGCACGACGTGACGATCCACAGGGGCATCCCGGTGACCACTCCGAGAGCGACCCTCATCGACCTGGCAGCGCAAATGAGCCCGCGCCGCCTCGAGGCCTCGGTCAACGAGGCCGACAAGCTCGACCTCATAGACCCGGAGACACTCCGGACCTCCCTCGATGGCGCCGTTCGGCGACCCGGAACAGCGGCATTGAGGAGGAGCCTGGATCGCGCGACGTACACCCGAACCGACTCCGCCCTGGAGCGGAGATTCCTGAAGCTGGCGAGAGAGGCCGGCCTGCCCAAGCCCGAAACGCAGAAACACCTCAACGGCTTCCGCGTCGACTTCCACTGGCCAGACCTGAAGCTGGTCGTCGAGACCGACGGCCTGCGCTACCACCGCACGCCTGCACAGCAGGCGGAGGACCGGCGGCGCGACCAGAGACACACGGTGGCGGGCCTCACGGTCCTGCACTTCACCCACGGACAGGTCACGCACGAGCCGGCCCACGTGAGGGCGCTGCTGATGGCGGTGACTGCCCGGCTTCGATGACCACGGCCACCTTCTGCGCCTCCCAAAGGAACACGACCTCGGTCGCGCGGTACTCCACCGCGTCGGGCTGCGGAAGCCCTTGTTCCTCGAGCAGCCGGCGGGTGCGGCGCTCCGCGCGCAGGCAAGCGGGGTTGGGAGCCATGCGCCTAGCGTGAACGGCGAAAGCCGCAGAGACACCACCCGGCGGTGACAACGCTCGCACCCGGCGGTGAGCCGTCGCTCACCGAGGCCCGACCCTCCCTCGATGACGCCGTAAGCGCTAGGCGAGCCGCTTGCCAACGAGCAAAGCGTGCGCCGCGACCGCCTGGACAAACGCGGCGAACTGCGAGGCGTAGAGCGCCTGCGGCCCGTCGCAAACCGCCGCCTCGGGGTCCGTGTGGACCTCGACCATGACCCCATCGGCGCCGACCGCGGCGGCGGCGCGGGACAGCGGCTCGACCAGGCGGCGGTCGCCCGAGGCGTGGGAAGGGTCGACGATCACCGGCAGGTGGGAGTGCAGCTTGAGCCAGGGCACCGCACTCAGGTCCAGCGTGAACCGGGTCGCGTTCTCGAAGGTGCGGATGCCGCGCTCGCACAGCATCACCGCCTCGTTGCCCTCCTTCAAGATGTAGTCCGCCGCCTGGAGCAGCTCCTCCACCGTGGAGGAGAGACCGCGCTTGAGCAGGACCGGCAGCCCCAGCTTCCCCGCCACCTCCAGCAGTGCGTAGTTCTGCATGTTGCGCGCGCCGATCTGCACCACGTCGGCGTGCTCCGCGATCGCATCGGCATGTGAGGCGTCCAGCAGCTCGGTCACGACGGGGAGACCGGTGGCGGAGCGAGCGGCGGCCAGCACAGTCAGCCCCTCGATGCCAAGTCCCTGAAAGGCAAAGGGAGAGGTACGAGGCTTGAACGCACCCCCGCGCAAGAGAGAAGCGCCACCCGCCGCCACGGCTTCCGCCACCGCCAAAGTCTGCTCGGACGACTCCACCGTGCACGGCCCGGCAATGAGGCAGAACGTGTCGCCACCGCCGATCCGCCGCCCCGCCACCTCCACAACCGTCGGCTCGTGATGGGCCAGCTCCGACGAGGCCAGCTTGTAGGGACGCGAGATCGGCACCACCCGGTCCACGCCCGCCATCCCCTCCAGGCCCAGCTCGGCCACGCCCTCGGGATCGCCGATGGCGCCGATGGCGGTGGTGAGCTCCCCCGGCAGGACCATCACGTGCACCCCGGTGGTCTCCAGCCGCCCGACGACGGCCTGGATCTCGGCCTCCCCGGCCTCCGGTGACATCACGACCATCACAGGCCCAGATCCTTCACACCCAGCTCGTTCCACCCCAGGTGGTGGGCCAGCTCGTGGCGCACCGTGCGCACGACCTGGGCGCGGAGCTCGTCGGGGTCCTCGCCGAAGTCGCGGCGCAGCGTGTCGCGGTAGACGAGGATCCGGTCGGCCACGTCGTCGCGGGCCACGCCGTCCCCGTGGTAGAGGCCGTAGGCCCCGGCGCGGCGGCCGCCGTCGGAGATCACGACCGCCACGTTGCGGCCCAGCGCGCGCTGGGCCCAGTCGGGCAGCTCGTCCAGCGCGTCGCGCACCAGCTCCTCGAACTCCTCGTCGTCGAAGGGGTCGAGCGCCATGAACTCGGCCTCGTCGGGCTCCACGGCCAGCTCGTCGCGGGCCAGGCGCTCGGAGCGCTCCACCATCCGCTCGAACTCCCGCTCGGACTCCGGGTCGCGCCAGTCGGCCATCCGCAGGGCGATCGCCACCAGCGGCACGAGCAGCACCAGCGCCCCCGCCGCGAACACCGCGCCGCCCTGCAACAGGCGCATCGGGAACGACGAGGAGAACCCGTTGGCCAGCGTGACGAACGAGACGCCGAAGCACAGCGCGGCGGCCGCCGCACCGGCGATCGCCCTGGGGGTCACCGGCCGCATGCGCCCTCCTCAGCGGCTGAGGGAGCGCGAGATGACCAGGCGCTGGATCTCGTTCGTGCCCTCGTAGATCTGGGTGATCTTCGCGTCGCGCAGGTAGCGCTCGACCGGGTACTCCTTCACGTAGCCGTAGCCGCCGAGCACCTGGATGGCCTCCACGGTCACCGCCATCGCGGTGTCCGAGCAGAACAGCTTGGCCATCGCGCTGTACTTGCCCATGTCGAGCTCGTGGCGGTCGACCTTCGCGCAGGCCTTGTAGAGCAGCTCGCGGCCGGCCGCGCACTGCGTCTCCATGTCCGCCAGCTTGAAGGCGATGGCCTGGAAGGCGGCGATCGGCTTGCCGAACTGGCGGCGCTCCTGAGCGTAGGCGGCGGCGTAGTCGGTCGCGCCCTGGGCGATGCCCAGCGCCTGCGCGGCCACCCCCAGCCGCGAGTGGTCCAGCGTGCCCATCGCCACCTTGAAGCCCTCGCCCTCGGTCCCGATCAGGTTCTCCGCCGGCACGCGGACATCCTCGAAGATCGGCTGTCCGGTCGGCGAGCCGCGGATGCCGAGCTTGTGCTCGAGCTTGCCCACCGAGAACCCCGTGCGGTCGGCCTCCACGATGAAGGCGCTGATGCCGGCGGAGTGGCCGGCTTCCTTGTCGGTGACCGCGAACACGACGTAGAAGTCGGCGATCCCGAGGTTGGTGATCCAGTTCTTGGTCCCGTTGATGACCCACTCGCCTCCGTCGCGCTCCGCGCGGGTGATCATGCCGCCGGGGTCTGACCCCGCCTCGGGCTCGGACAGCGCGAAGGCGGGCGTCCACTCGCCGCTGGCGCAGCGGGGCAGGAAGCGCTCCTTCTGCTCGTCGGTGCCGAACAGCTGGATCGGCAGCGTGCCCAGCTCCTGCACCATCAACATCAGTGCGCTGGAGGCGCAGACCTTCGAGATCTCCTCGACGGCCATGTTGAGCATGAGCGTCCCGGTGCCGGTGCCGCCGTGCTCCTGCGCGAAGGGCAGGCCGAACAGGTCGTGCTCGGCGAACAGCTCCCGGATGTCGTGCGGGTACTCGGCCTTCTCGTCGATCTCCGCGGCCCGCGGCGCCACCCGCTCGCGGGCGATCTGGCGAATCGTGTCGCGGAAGTCGAGGTGCTCCTGGGGGACCGTGTAGAGGTCGGCGACAGCTTCCATGCGTGGCATCGTACTGACGGGGTACACGCTTGCCATGAGCATCGGAGGATCACTCTTCCTGATCGCCGCCGGGGCGATCCTGCGCTACGCGGTGACCTGGAACCCCAGAGACGTCGACATCCACGTCGTCGGGCTCATCCTGATGATCGTGGGGATCGTCGGGCTGATCCTCTCGCTGATGTGGATGTTCATCTGGTCCCCGGCGCGCCGCGACGCCGCGACGCCGGTCCCCCCGCGCGAGCCGCCCCCGCTCTAGCCGCCGGCTAGAAGCCGATGGGGTGGCGGGCGACGAACCCGCCGAGCGACCGCGTCTGCGTGGTCCAGCGCGAGCCTGCGACCCGCAGGCCGCTGGTGTCGTAGCGCAGGCCGGCGACCACCATGAAGACGTGCGAGCTGGAGGCGTAGACCGTGATCCAGCGTCCCTCGCCCGCGGCCTGCCAGCCCGAGTAGCCGAACGTCGGCGAGCTCCCGCGGCGGAAGGTGCTGCGCATGGCGTACGTCGTGGAGCCGGTGCAGTCGTAGCCGGTGTCGCGCCAGGTCGAGTGGCCGCCGCCCCACTTGTAGGGGAGCCGGGCGATCTCGTTGGCCGAGGCGATGATGCGCTTGACCTCGACCGGCGCGTTGGCCGGCGCGGCCGCGGTGCCGTCGGACAGCAGCTTGGCGCGGCTGCCGGGAACGGTCTTCAGCCCGGTGGGCGTGGGGCCCTGGCTGACCGGCTTGGGATTGGGATCGAACATCGTCCCCCCGTAGCCGGGAGGGGCCGTCGCCGTGCGCTGGATCGTGCGGGCCAGCTCCTGAGAGACCTCGCCGGTGGCGCCCAGGCCGTAGTCGTTCTGGAAGGCCTGCACGCGGCGGCGCGTGACGCGGTCGAAACGCCCGCTCTGGGCCAGCGTGTAGCCGGCCGCGTCGAGGTAGCCCTGCAGCGCGCGCACGTCCGTGCCCCGGGAGCCGAGCTTGAGCACGCGGTCGCCGAGCTGCGCCTGCGCGGCGGCAGGCACGAGCGCGAGCGCGACCATGGCGCCCATCGCGACGCTCGCCGCACGGCGAGATACCCGTAGATGTCCGAACACGAATACGACCCTTCTCTTTCGGTGCCTACGGGGTTAGCTGTCGGGCTCGCGCGGAAAGAGATCGCGCTACGCAACGTTCGTTGCGATTCGCCCCGGACCATCCGGGCCCTGTGGTTCCCCCGTTCCCGCCTGCCGTGGCACGCGGAATTCGGCTGGTACGAGCGGAGAGGCTAGCGCACTTCTCGGGCGCTAATGTCGGTTCGGTGGACCACGAGCGCCTGAACGCCGCCACGGCGGCCCTGGATCCGCCCTTCGCGCTGCTCGACCTCGACGCGCTGTGGGCCAACGCGGCGGACATGGAGCACCGGGCCGCGGGGAAGCCGATCCGACTGGCCTCGAAGTCCCTGCGCTGCCGCCCGGTGCAGGCCGGCGTGCTGGAGCGCGCGGGCTGGTCGGGGACCCTCGCCTTCACCCTGCCCGAGGCCCTGTGGCTGGCCGGACAGGGCTTCGACGACCTGGTCGTGGCCTACCCCTCGGTGGACCGCGGCGCGCTGCGCGACCTGGCCGGCGGCGAGGCGCGCGAGCGCATCTCGGTGATGGTGGACTCCGTCGCGCACCTGGACTGGATCGCGTCCGCGATCGGCCCGGGCGCTCCGCCGGTCCGGGTGTCGATCGACGTGGACGCGGGCTGGGCGCCGCTCGGCGGCCGCGTGCGCATCGGCGCCAAGCGCTCGCCGCTGCGCAGGCCGGAGCAGGCGGCGGCCCTGGCGCGGGAGATCGTGGCGCGGCCGGCGGTGCAGCTGGACGGCCTGATGGCCTACGAGGCCCAGATCGCCGGCGTCGGCGACCGCCCGCCCGGTCGCCCGGTCCGCGGGCTGGCGCTGCGCGCGATCCAGCGTCTGTCCGCGCGCGAGCTGGCCGAGCGCCGCGCGGCCGCGGTGGAGGCGGTGTCCGCCGTGGCCCCGCTGCGCTTCGTCAACGGCGGCGGCACCGGCAGCCTGCACACGACCACGCGCGAGGCCGCGGTCACGGAGATCGCGGCGGGATCGGGGCTCTACGGTCCCACGCTGTTCGACGCCTACCGCGCCTTCGCCCCCCGGCCCGCGGCGCTGTTCGCGCTGCCGGTGGTGCGCAAGCCGTCGTCCGGAGTGGCCACCGCGCTGGGCGGCGGCTACCTGGCCTCGGGCGCGGGCGACGCCGCGCGGCTCCCCCACCCCCACCTCCCGGCCGGCCTGCGCCTGGACCCGCAGGAGGGAGCCGGGGAGGTCCAGACCCCGCTGCTCGGCGCGCCCGCCCAGGCGCTTGCAGTCGGCGACCGCGTGTACTTCCGCCACGCCAAGGCGGGCGAGCTGTGCGAGCGCTTCGACCGCCTGTACGCGGTCCGCGGCGAGGAGATCGTCGACGAGCTGCCCACCTACCGCGGCGAGGGCCGCACCTTCCTCTAGGAAGCGGCGACCGCCGTCACTCCAACCCGGCCCAGCACGCGGTCGGTATAGGCGTTGGCGAAGCGGCCGTCGGGGTCCAGGCGGGCGCGCACGGCCGCGAAGCGGTCCCAGTCGGGGTAGCGCGAGCGCAACGTCTCCGCGGTCTGGAAGTGGCGCTTGCCCCAGTGCGGGCGCCCGTCCAGCCCGTCCATGACCTCCTCCACCGCGCGGAAGTAGGGCTCCCACTCCATCCCCTTG
The DNA here is from genome assembly GCA_033855845.1 of Solirubrobacteraceae bacterium. Taxonomy (GTDB): domain Bacteria; phylum Actinomycetota; class Thermoleophilia; order Solirubrobacterales; family Solirubrobacteraceae; genus AC-38. The sequence goes on along the minus strand of JAWVFR010000051.1, from coordinate 3,776 downwards.
AACATGTGGACCGCGACGTAGCACGTGTCCCGACCGTTGGCGGTGGACAGGAAGGCGTCGTCGCCGGCCACGAAGCGGCACTCGATCGGGAAGGGCACCGCGAAGCGCCCGCTGGCCAGCACGTCGCGCACGCCCTGGAGCGCCTCCAGCGCCCGCGCGCGCGGCACCGCGTACTCCGTCTCGGTGAACCGCACCAGCCGCGGCGAGGCGAAGACCTCGTAGCCGCGGTCCAGGCGCACCGTGGTCCCGGCGAAGCGGGTCAGCGTGCGGTTGAGCCACGGGATGCGCCCGGGCGCCACCCGTCCCGCCAGGCAGAAGGCGTGGAAGGCGTGGTTGTTGAGCAGGACGTCCTCGCGCCACGCCCTGGCGCGGCTGCGCGGCGCCGGGGGGCGGTCGACGCGGTTGTTGGTGCGGGTCAGCGCGACGTCCGCGTGGGGGAAGAAGAAGAACTCGAAGTGGTCGTTGGCCTCCACGCGCTCGTCCAGCGAGGCCAGGACGTCGTCCAGCGCGACGGGCGCGTCGACACCCTCGAGCACGAAGGCGGGGACGGCGCGCAGCGTGACCGCGGTCACGATCCCCAGGGCGCCGAGACCGACGCGGGCGGCGCGCAGCGACTCGGCGTCGGACTCGTCCACCTCGACGACGCTTCCGTCGCCCGTCACCAGCTCGACGGCGGATAGCTGCGCCGCGATGCCGCGCAGCCGCCCGCCGGTGCCGTGGGTCGCGGTGGACACCGCCCCGGCGATCGACTGAGAGTCGATGTCGCCCAGGTTCTCCATCGCCAGGCCCAGGTCCCACAGCCGCTGGTTGAGCTCGCGGATGGAGATCCCGCCCTGCACGCGCACCAGCCCGCTCTCGCGGTCGGCGTCCAGGACGCGATCCATCGGATCCAGCGAGAGCTGGTAGCCGTTGGTCAGCGCGATGTCGGTGAAGGAGTGGCCCGCCCCCACGGCCCGGACGGTGCGGCCGTCGGCGGCGGCCCGCTGGACGGTCGCCGCGACGTCCTCGCGCGAGGCCGCCCGGACCTGCGCGAACGGCGCGCAGTGCTGGTCTCCGGCCCAGTTGCGCCACATCGCCCGACTGTAACGCCGTAGCCTGCCGCCCGTGAGCTGGGAGCCGGAGCTGGAGGAGCTGCGCCGCCGCGAGGAGCTGGCCCGGCGCATGGGCGGCGAGGAGCGGGTGGAGCGCCAGCGCGCGAGCGGGCGGCTGAACGTGCGCGAGCGCGTGGACCGGCTGCTGGATGCGGGGTCCTTCCACGAGACCGGCGCCCTGGCCGGCTCGGCCACCTACGGGGAGGACGGCGAGCTGCGGGACTTCCTCCCCGCCAACTGCGTGGTCGGGACCGGGCGGATCGCGGGACGCCGGGCGGCGCTGCAGGCCGACGACTTCACCGTCCGCGGGGGCGCGGCCGACGCCGCCATCTGGCAGAAGATGGTGTGGGCCGAGCGCGCCGCGCACGACCTGCGGATTCCGCTCGTCCGCCTGGTGGACGGCACCGGCGGCGGGGGCAGCGTGAAGACGCTGGAGACAATGGGCTTCTCCTACGTCCCTCCCCTGCCCGGCTTCGAGCTGGTGGTCGAGAACCTGAACGTCGTGCCGGTGGTCGCGGCGGCCCTGGGCCCCACCGCCGGCCTGGGCGCGGCCCGCGTGGTCACCTCGCACTTCAGCACCATCGTGCGCGGGACCGCCCAGCTGTTCGTGGCGGGGCCACCGGTCGTCGCGGCGGCGATGGGCGAGTCGCCCGACAAGGAGGCGTTGGGCGGCGCCCGTGCGCAGACCCGAGCGGGCGCGGTGGACAACGAGGCCGCCGACGAGGACGACGCCTTCGACCAGCTGCGGCGCTTCCTCTCCTACCTGCCCGACAGCGTGTGGGACGCCCCGCCGGTGCTGGACGCCACCGACCCGGCGGACCGCCGCGAGGAGTCGCTGCTGTCGATCGTCCCCCGCGACCGCCGCCGGCCCTACAAGATGCGCGCGATCCTCGACGCCGTGCTGGACCGGGGCAGCGTGTTCGAGCTGGGACGGCAGTACGGGCGCTCCTCGATCACCGCACTCGCGCGCCTGGACGGGCGCCCGGTCGGCGTGCTGGCCTCCGACACCGAGCACTACGGCGGCGGGCTCACCGGGGCGGCGTCGGACAAGTTGGCGCGCTTCGTGGACGTCTGCGACCAGTTCCACCTGCCGGTCGTGAACTTCGTCGACCAGCCGGGCTTCGTGATCGGGACCGAGGCCGAGCGCGCCGGGACGATCCGCCGCGGCGCGCGGGCGCTGTACGCGGTGCACCAGGCCACGGTGCCGTGGGTGTCGGTCCTGGTCCGCAAGGTCTTCGGGATCGCCGGCGCCGGTCACGGCGACGGCTCGCGGCTGAACCTGCGCTACGCGTGGCCCAGCGGCGACTGGGGCTCGCTGCCCGTCGAGGGCGGGATCGAGGCGGCGTACCGCCGCGAGCTGGAGGCGGCGGAGGACCCCGTCGCCCTGCGCGAGGAGATCCGCGAGCGCCTGGACGCGGTGCGCTCGCCCTTCCGCACCGCCGAGCGCTTCAGCGTCGAGGACATCGTCGACCCGCGCGACACGCGCCCGCTGCTGTGCGACTGGGCCGCCCGGGCGCACGAGCTCGTGCGCCACGAGCTGCCCGCCGGGCCCAAGGCTCGCGGTCTGCGGCCTTAGTCTTCAGCTATGGAGTTGGACCCCAAGGACGCCGAGCGCCACGCCCGCGAGGAGGGCTGGCTGATCGTGGACGTCCGCGAGCCCGAGGAGCTGGAGGCGGGCCGCTTCCCCGGCGCCCGCCATGTGGCGATGGGAAATCTGAACGAGGAAGCGGAGTCCATCCCGCGCGACCGGCCCGTCGTGTTCGCGTGCCGGACCGGCGCGCGGTCGGCGATGGCCGCCGAGGCCTTCCGCCTGGCCGGCTGGGACGCCCACAACCTCAGCGGCGGGATCGAGGCCTGGACGGCCGCCGACCTGGCGGTCGAGGGCGGCTAGCCGCCCTTCGTCTCCGCCTTCTCCTCCTGGCCTGTCTCGCCCGACCCGTTGGGCGCCTTGCCGGCCGCAGCCTGAGACGGGGCCAGCGACTCGTGGCTGGGGACGCTCTCGTTGGGCGGGCCGTAGCCCAGGTCGTCGCTCCCGCGACGGCGCTTGACGGCGGCGGCCACTCCGGCCGCTCCCACCACGCCGGCCGCGACGGCCACGGGCTTGCGGCGCGAGCGCCGGCGCTGGACGATCTTCTTGCCGGCCTTGGCGATGGCGAAGGCCTTGATGGCCTTGCCGACGGGGGTGGCGAGCTTGACCACGGTGGCGATCTTGGCGGCCGTCGCGGCCTTCGCCGCCGCCTCGCGCTTGCGCTTCCTTCGCAGTGACATTCGATTGCTCCTAGTTAGGGGGGCTGGAGTTGGCGTTCCCACCCGTCCGCAGGCGGAAACGTTCAAGCGGACCGGTTAGCCCGGCGCCGGGCGGGTAACGAGGCGACATGGGAGAGCCAGGCGAGGAGATGGAACGCGACCTCCAGGACATGGAGGAGCGCGCGGGCGAGGTCGACGAGCACATCGACGAGACCCGCAAGGAGTGGGAGAGCAAGCAGTCCGACGCGGGGGTTCCCGGCGCCGAGCCCGGCGACGAGCCGGAGGCCGAAGAGGTCGCCGGCGACTGGGAGGGCGAAGGCCCCGCGGCCGCCGACGCCGGCCAGTAGGCGGGCTAGGAGAAGAGCTCTTCCTGCCCGCCCGACGCGCGGCCGCGCGGGCGGCGGGGCACTCCGGCCGCCTCGGCCAGGGCGGCCTCGA
>JAWVFR010000050.1:0-12998 GCA_033855845.1 Solirubrobacteraceae bacterium | reverse complement strand
CCTGAGCGTTCCAATAGCCTGCCGCCCATGTTCGTATTCAAGGCCGCAGTCGTCGGCGCGGGCACGATGGGCGGGGAGATCGCGCAGGTGTTCGCCTCCGCGGGCATCCCGGTCGTGCTCAAGGACGTCGACCAGAAGTTCGTGGACCAGGGTCTGGAGAAGGCCCAGCAGGTGACCGCCGGCCAGCTCGGCCGCCTGGTCAAGAAGGAGAAGCTGACCCAGGAGCAGGCCGACGCGCAGGCGCAGGAGATCGTTGGGCGCATCCACGGGACCACCGAGTACGAGGGCTTCGGCGACGTCGACTTCGTGCTGGAGGCCGTCCCGGAGAAGATGGAGATCAAGCAGGCCGTGTTCGGTGAGCTGGACGCGGTCACGCCGGGCCACGCGATCCTGGCCTCCAACACCTCCTCGCTGTCCATCTCCGAGATGGCCGAGGCCACGAGCCGCCCGGACAAGGTCGTCGGGTTCCACTTCTTCTACCCCGCGTCGATGATGCGGCTGATCGAGGTCATCGAGGGGGACGAGACGTCGCCGGAGACCATGCAGGTCTCCGCCAACCTGGCCCAGGCGATCCGCAAGATGCCGATCCGCTGCGCCGAGTGCCCCGGGTTCGTGGGCAACCGCATCGCCAACTCCGCGATCAGCGAGATCTGGCGCGTGCAGGAGGAGAGCGGCGTCTCCTACGAGGAGATCGACAAGGCGATCGTCGAGGCCAAGGCGCTCCCGATGGGGCCGTTCTTCCTTACGGACATGGTGGGCCTGGACACCACGCTGAAGGTCGCCCAGCACCTGCGCGAGTCCTACGGCGACCGCTTCCACGTCCACAAGGGCATGGAGGACCTGGTCGCGGCCGGGAACCTGGGCGCCAAGACCGGGAAGGGGTTCTATGAGCACGGCAACTGAGATCGACGCGGCCGCGCTGGTCGAGCGCTTCTCGCTCAAGGCCTTCGTCGAGTCCTGCCTGGTGCTCGAGGAGGGCGTCGCGACCATCCGCGACATCGACCTGGCGATGATGACCGGCTTCGGGATCATCCCGCCGCCCTTCGCCCGCGCCGACGCCACGGGCCTGGACGAGGTCCTGAGCGCGCTGGAGCGCGCGCAGGCCGAGTACGGCGAGGCCTTCGAGCCGCCGCTGATCCTGCGCCGGCTGGTCGCGCAGGGCCGGCTGGGCCAGAGGTCCGGCCAGGGGTTCTTCCCCTACCCGCAGCCCGACGACGGGTTCGAGCAGGGCGAGACCGTGCAACTGGAGACTCGCGGCGACGTCGCGATCGCCTGGCTGGCCAACCCGCCGGCCAACTCGATCTCCCCGCAGGTCATCGCCGACCTGCAGCGGATCTGGGACCACGTGGACGGCTCGGACGAGATTCACGCGCTGGTCATCGCCTCGGGCAACCCGATGCTCTACTGCGCCGGCGCCGACATCAAGGCTTTCACCAAGATGGACGACGCGGGCGGCCGCGAGCTGCTGGACCAGGGCCACGCGCTGCTGCGCTCCTTCGGGACGTCCTCCACTGCAGTCGTCGCCGCGGTCAACGGCCTCGCCTTCGGCGGCGGCTGCGAGCTGGCGATGGCCTGCGACGTGCGGATCGCCGCCGACTCGGCCACCTTCGGCCAGCCCGAGATCAACCTGGGGATCATCCCCGGCTTCGGCGGGACCCAGCGCCTGCCGCGGCTGGTCGGTGAGCAGAAGGCGCTGGAGATGAACCTGGTGGGGGAGGCGATCGGCGCCGACGAGGCCTACGAGTACGGCCTGGTCAACCGGATCGTTCCCGACCACGAGCTGTTCGACACCGCGCTGCAGTGGGCGCGCAAGCTGGCCGGCCAGGCTCCCCTGGCCGTGGGCGAGATCAAGCGCGTCTCGCACCGGGGCGACCTGGACGAGGGCATCGCCGCCGAGAAGGAGGGCTTCGCCAAGGTGTTCGCCAGCGAGGACGCCCGCGAGGGCATCGGGGCCTTCATCGCGAAGCGCTCCCCCGCGTGGAAGGGCAAGTAGCCCAGCGCGAGGGCGTCGAGCGCCTCGCGGAGCTGGTCCGCGAGGCCGGCTCGGTGGTGGCGCTGACGGGTGCGGGCATCTCGGTCCCGTCCGGGATCCCCGACTTCCGCTCGCCCGGGACCGGGCTGTGGGAGAACGTCGACCCGATGGAGGTCGCGCACATCGACGTCTTCCGCCGCGACCCGGCGCGCTTCTGGCGCTTCTACGGCGACCGCTTCGCCACGCTCCGCGAGAAGGAGCCCAACGGGGCCCACGCCGCGCTGGTGGAGCTCGAGTCGCGCGGACGGCTGGACGCCGTCGTCACCCAGAACATCGACATGCTGCACCGGCGCGCGGGGACGCGGACCGTGATCGAGGTCCACGGGACGATCGCCACATCCTCCTGCCTGGAGTGCGGCGCAACCTACCCGCTGGAGGAGGCCCGGGCCCGGCTGGCCGCCGATGGCGAGATGCCGCGCTGCGACTGCGGGCCGGCGCTGAAGCCGGACGTGGTCCTGTTCGGGGAGATGCTTCCCCCCGGAGCGATGGAGCGGGCCGCCGAGCTGGCCGCCGGGGCCGACGTACTGCTCTGCATCGGGTCCTCCCTGGAGGTCTATCCGGTGGCGGGGCTGCCCGAGGTGACCCTGCGCGCCGGGGGGCGAGTGGCCCTGGTGACCCAGGGGCGGACGCCATACGACGGCGCCTCCGCCGTCAAGCTCGAGGGGGACGTGGTGGACGAGCTCCAGGCCCTCCTGGAGCTACTCTAACCCTCAGCTGGAGGGTTCGAATCCCGCGGCGGAGCGGGCTCGCAGCGCCGCTTCCAGCTGCGCGACGGCTTCGGCCACGGCCGTGTCGGCCTCCGGGGAGGTGGGGCCGGCCAGCGCCTGGTTCGCGGCCTCGCCGATCGCCTTGCGCCGCTCGCGCAGGCCGTCCAGGCGTTCGTGCATGTCGTCGACGCGCCCGGCGTCGCGCTCCAGCTCGGCCAGCCCGGCCTCCAGGGCCACCCGGACCTGCAGCGCGGCCTCGCGCGCGCGCCCGGCGTCCAGGTCGGCCCGGGCGCGCAGCGTCAGCTCCTCGCAGGCCAGTGCGGCGTCACGGGCGCTGAGGAGGGCGGCCAGGCGCTCCTGGGGGCGCAGGGCGTCGCGCCGCCGCCGGCGGCCGGATCCGCCGCGGTCGACCGGGACCTCCACCGCCTCCTCCCAGCGGCCCTCGGCCACCTGCTCGCCCCGGCCGTAGCCGCGGCGGACCACCAGCGCGCCGCTCAGGCCCACCTGCGGCGCGTACGGGTCCGCCGTGGCGACCCGCTGGGCCTGGAGGACGCGGTTGACCACGGCCAGCGACTCGTCCAGCCCGTCCGCGGCCGGCTCGGCGAGCCAGTCGCGCGCCCGGGCCTCGTCCACGCCGGCGGCGTCCACCACCGTGGCCGAGGTGGTGGGCACGGGCTCGGGCGCCGGCTCCGGGTCGGCCGCCCGGGGCTTGCGTGGGCGCCGGCGCCGGCGCTCCGTCGCCCCCAGCGTCCGCAGGACCACGACGTGGGACGGCTCGGACCCAGGGCTCTCGCGCACCACGTAGCGGCCGTCGTCGGGCCCCAGGGCCCACGGGAACTCGAACTGCGCGAAGCGGAAGCGAAGGTCGGCGTCGCGCGGCAGGGCCGGCTACTCGCCGCGGTGCGCGCTGCTCGTCTTCCCGACCGGAATCGCCGCCTTGGAAGGCTTGACGGGAACGGTCGGGTTGTCGATGTGGTTCAAGCGGTCGATGAGCTTGATCCACTGGCCCGGCTTGAGCGCGGCGTCGTAGCGCGCGGCGTTGTCGCCGTAGTTGGGCGCCCAGCCGACATGGATGTGGTCGGCGTGGTCGGCCAGGACGAGCGTGTTGTCCTGGCCGGCGAACTTCATCAGCGAGATGATCTGGGTCGCGCGGAGGTTCCCCTGCAGGGTGAGCAGCCGGCGGATCGTGATGTCGGTGATCGTCCCGGCGCCCTGGTGGCCCAGGATCGGGATCCCGTTGACGGCCGCGATGTCCACGGCGTTGCCGGAGGAGTGCATGCTGACCCCGCCCGCCTTGGTGAAGTAGGAGTGGCCGCACTTCAGCGAGCTGACGGTCGGCTTCAGGCCGCTGGAGGTCAGGTAGAGCAGCGTCGCCATCACGCGGCGGTCGATCTGGCCGGTGAGGACGTCGCGCCGGCCGCAGTCGTAGACCTGGATGCGCGGGTCCGCCAGCAGCCGGCGCTGCATCTGGTCCTTGCTCATCAGCAGGATCTGCCCGATCGTCGGGTTCTTCGCGTCGGGGCCGAAGAAGGGGTTCTTGCCGGCCGCCCGGTAGATCGCCGTGGACTCCAGAAGCTTCCACCCGTCGAGGATCGGCTTGGGGTCGATGGCCGGGGAGCCCTTGCCCGCCGGGCGCAGGCTGAAGTGGACGTGCGGCGCGAGCGGCGAGCCGGCGACCTTGTCGATGCGGCCCAGGACGGTTCCGGCGATCACCTGCGCGCCGGGGCGCAGCGGCTGGAGCACGACGTCCTGGCGGGGCAGGCCCAGGACCTGCTTGAAGTAGGCCTCGAAGGTGGTGTAGCCGGCCACCGGCTTGCCGGTCTGCAGCAGCTGCTGCTCGCCGCCGTTGCGGTAGGCCGCGTGGCGGCCGGGGTTGGCGAACAGGCGCTCCTTGGAGACCTGGACGGTGCGGACCGTGGAGGGGGCCGAGCTGGCGCCGCCGGCGTCGCCCTTGGTCGGCTGGGCGCCGGCGGAGGCGGCCTGCGTCGGCTTGGGATCGGTGGGCTTGCGCGGGACCTCGAGCTCGCGCTTGATGGACGCGGCCGAGATGTTCTTGGGCTTGGGCGCCGGGTAGGACGCGGCCACGCCGCCGAGCTGCGCGTACGTGTAGGTGTTGCCGTACACGTCCTGGAGGACCACGTAGCGGCCGAGCTTGGCCGACTGGCCGATGGCCTTGACCACGCCGTCGTTGACGGCGATCACCGAGGAGCCGGGCTTGGCGTAGATGTTGATGCCGCGCCGGGTGGGCGAGCTGTCGATCGTCTTCGCCACGTTGGCGCCGCGGGTGCGAGCGAGCGCGGCGCGCTCGGTCACGTCGTCGGCGTAGGTGGCGCGCGCGGCCACCGGGAAGTGGCCCTGGGTCAGGCCCGTCAGCGCACCGACGAGGGTCTCGGGCAGTCCGCCGATCAGCTTGGCGCGCAGCATCACCGAGTCCACGTACCAGTTGGCGTGGTTGTAGGCGAAGATCGCGCGGCGGATGTCCTGCTTGGCGCCGGCGGCCTTGAGGTAGCGCGCGGCGGCGAAGATGGCGTCGACCGGGTTGTAGGGATCCTTGCGGCCGTCGTTGTTGGCGTCCACGCCGTAGGAGCGCCACGAGGACGGGATGAACTGCATCCAGCCCATGGCGCCGGCGGTGGACACGTTGAGGTTGCGGCCGTAGTCGGTCTCGATCTCGTTGATCGCCGCCAGCACCTGCCACGGCACCTCGTACTCGATGCCGGCCGCCTGGTAGATCGGCAGCAGGAAGGGCGGGATGCGGAACTTGTCGATGAAGAAGTTGGGGACGCCGATCGGCGCGGCGCCGGGGGTGGCCAGGGTGAAGCCGGGGTTGTCCAGCGTCGGCGCGCCGCCCGGGGTGCGCGAGTTGGCGCGCTGCTGCTGGACCTGCGCCGCGAGGTTCTCGACGCGCTTGGCGCCGAGCCGCGTGGCGGGCTTCGGCTTGGGCTTGGGCTTCGTGGTCGGGCCGGTCGGGGTGGTCGGGCCGCTGGGACCGGTGGGCGTGGTCGGCTGGCCGGGGGTGGTGGGGGTCGTCGGACCGCCCGGCTGGCCGGTCTGCGGCGACGGCGCGGCCGGCGCCGGCGTGTCGGTGCAGGTGACCGTGGCGACCGGGGCGGCGAGCGGGCCGAGGGAGTCCGCCGTGCAGGGCGTCCCCGCGGGCGCGGTGATGGTGACCACCTGGCCGGTGACCAGGGTGGCCGTGATCACGCGCTGCTGCGCCGAGGCCGGGCCCAGGGACGTGCCAAGACCGGCGGTCAGGCCGCCGGCGGCGATAAGGCTGATGAACAGCTTCTTTCTCTTCATCCTTGCCGCTCGTTCCTCCCCATGGCGTCCCAAGCCGAGCGGCGGCCCGGGACGTTGACCCTACCAAGGCAAAACGAGGCCCGGACAGGACGCTACTGAGCCGTTCTGACGTTTGCAATGTTGAACCGTCGATGCCTGGCCACGCACACCCCGGTTTGGCCCGGGCTAAGCCTTGAGTCGAGGGTTAGTCATGGCGCCTTCCAGGCCGTGCCGGTATCGTCGGGCGCGCATCGGCGAACCGACCGGAAGGGGCACCATGAGCGAGGACAGCGCCGACGAAGGCCTGCGCAGCCGCCTGACCCGCCAGGGCGAGGACGCGCTCGGCAAGCTCGCCCAGGATCTGCTGGAGAACCCCCTGGTGAACGGGGCGATCACCCGCGCCTTCGACGCACGCGAGAAGGCCTCCGCCGCCCAGGAGGTGGCCATGGGCGCCCTGAACATCCCCTCCGCCGCCGACATCGAGCGGCTGACCCGGCGCGTGCGCTCGGTCTCCCAGCGCCTCGAGGGGATCGAGGACGGCGTCGACCGGCTCGATGCGCGCATCGCGGAGCTGTCGCGCAACGGCCTCGCCGAACGGCTCGAGCGCATCGAGGAGACCCTCGACGGCCTGGCCCGCGACCTGGCCGCGCTGCGGGCGGCCACGCCCGGGGCCGCCGCGCCGGTCCCCTCCAGCCAAGAGCGCCTTCAGGTCCCGCAGGGCTAGCCGATGTCCACGCCGTTCCGGTCGCCCGAGGAGTTCCGCGAGATCATGGACCGCACGTTCTCGATGATGAGCGAGGACCCCGACATGGGCCCCAAGCTGCGCGACGCCGACGTCCCCCAGCGCTTCGAGTTCGACGACCTCGAGCTCGTGGTCAACATCCGGGCCGCCGAGCCTGGCGAGGAGGGCGAGTTGCACTGGGAGTGGCGCGACGACGTCTCCTGGGAGCCCAAGGTCCGGATGACGATGTCCTCCGAGGTGGCCAACAAGTACTTCCAGGGCCGCGAGAACGTGCCCATCGCCATCGCCCGCCGGCGCATCAAGGCCGGCGGCGACGTGAAGTCGGCGCTGAAGCTGCTGCCCATCAGCAAGCCCATCTACGAGCGCTACCGCGAGATGGTGGAGGCCGAGTACCCCCACCTCTCGATCTGACGCGCGCACGTTGACTTCGTCGCCGCGACGGAGTAGACAGTTCCTACCGGACTCGACAGTAGGCCGGAGAGTGGGCGGCTCGCCGCCCGCCAGGCGCCGCCGCCTCGTGCGACGAGCGTCGTCGGCCGACGAAGCGGGCCGTGAGCCCGCCGGCGGCGGAACCACCTTCGTGGCGGTTCCGCCGCTCATCGTTTCGGACCCGGCTCTCCTACGATCCGTCGTTCCGTGAGCGAGCTGTCCCTGAGTGAAGTCGCCGCCCGCGCCGGCGTCACGCCGGCGACGCTGCGCCGCTGGGCCCAGCAGGGGGTGATCCCGCAGTACGACGGCGAGTGGACGCCGTCGGCGGCGGCCCACGCCCGCATCGTCGCGCGCCTGCGCGAGCGCGGGCACTCGCTGGCCGAGATCCGGCGCGCGGGGGAGACGGGCCGTCTGGCCTTCGGCTACATCGAGGACCTCTTCCCGCAGGACGGCGCCCGCTACACGGTGGCCGAGGCCGCGAAGGACACGGGGCTGGAGCCGGCGCTGATCGAGCGGATCTACTCGACTGTGGGGTTCAACCAGCACTCGCTGGAGCACATCACCGACGACGACCTCCAGTTCCTGCGCTACATCTCGGCCGTGCTGGCCGCCGGGTTCCCCCTCGTGGCCTTCCTGCAGCTGCTGCGGGTCTACGGCCAGGCCGTGGCCCAGCTCGCAGACGCCGAGGTGCGCCTGTTCCACCTCTACGTCCACGAGCCGCTGATGCGCGACGGGGTGGGCGGCCTGGAGATGGCCGAGGAGATGGAGGCCCTGGCCCGCGAGCTGCTGCCGCTGTCCTCGCCGATCATGGACCACGTCCACCAGCGCTTCCTGGCCCACTTCGTCGAGCAGGACGTGATCGGGCACATGGAGACCGACCTCGAGGACGGCGGGCTCGATCTGGGGCGGCTGCGCGTGGCGATCGCCTTCGCCGACCTCGCCGGGTACACGCGGCTGACCGAGGAGGAGGGCGAGGAGCAGGCCCTGGACGCGGTTGAGCGCTTCGTGGAGTCGGTGGAGCACACGCTGCCCGACGACGCCCGCGTGATCAAGACGATCGGCGACGAGGTGATGGTGGTGGGGTCAGACCCCGCCGCGCTCACGGACTGGGCGGTCGGCTTCCAGGCGCTGCACACCGAGCGCCCGCTCCCGCGGATCGGGCTGCACTACGGCGAGACGCTCTACCGCGACGGGGACTACTACGGCCGCGAGGTCAACCTGGCCGCGCGCGTCGCTGCCCGCGCGGCCGGCGGCGAGGTGCTGGTGACCCGGCCGGTGGTGGAGGCCGCCGGCTCGCACCTGGAGTTCGAGCCGATCGGCGAGGTCCGTCTGAAGGGCTTCCAGGAGGTCACCGAGATCTTCCTCGCCCGCCGTGACGATGACTCCTAGACTGCGGCCCGTGGAGCCCGACCGGCTGGTGGAGCATGTGCGCGAGGGCGGCCTCCTGCCGCCCGGCCGGTCCGTCCTCGTGCTGCTGTCCGGGGGCCGGGACTCGACCTGCCTGCTCGACGTCGCGCTGCGCCTGACCGGGGCCGGGGCCGTCTCCGCCCTGCACGTGAACTACGGCCTGCGCGCCGGCGCCGACGGGGACGAGCGCCACTGCCGCTCGGCGTGCGACGCCGCGGGCGTGGAGCTGGAGGTCTCGTCCCCGCGCGCGCCCGCGCGCGCGGGGAACCTTCAGGCCTGGGCCCGCGATGCGCGCTACGGGGCGGCCGCGCGCCTCGCGCTGCGCCGCGGCGCGCGCGTCGCGACCGGGCACACCGCGACCGACCAGGCCGAGACCGTGCTGCACCGCCTGGCCGCCGCGCCCGGCCGCCGCGGGCTCCTGGGCATGGCGGCGCGCGACGGGCTCCTGGTGCGCCCGCTGCTCGACTTCACGCGCGAGGAGACCGCGGACTACTGCCGCGCCCGGGGCCTGGCCTGGCGCGAGGACGCCAGCAACGAGGCCGACTCCGAGGGCCACGTCTACACGCGCGCGCGCGTACGAGGAGAGCTGATGCCGGCGCTGCGCGCGATCCATCCCGCGGCCGAGGCCAACGTGGTGCGAACCGCCCAGCTGCTGCGCGACGAGGCCGAGGTCCTGGACGCCGTGGTCGACGGCGTGCTCGAGGGCCGGCGGCGCATCGAGCTGGCGCGGCTGGCCGCCCTGCCGCCCGCGCTGCGGCGGCTGGTGGCCCGGCGGCTGGCCGGTGACGTCCCGGCCGCGGCCACGCGGGTGGACGAGCTGCTCGCGCTGGGCCCCGACGGGTCGGCCGCCGTGGACCTCGGCGACGGCCTGCGCGCCGTCGTGGAGTACGGCGTGCTGCGCTTCACCCGCGGTCCCGCCCCGGCGGCGCCCGACCCCGTGCACCTGCGGGTTCCCGGCGAGGTCGCGTTCGGAGCCTGGACGGTCCGCTGCCACGGCACCAGCGTCGGACCGCGCGACGGGGTGCTGGACGCGGCCGCCCTGCACGGCCCACTCACGGTGCGGGCGTGGCGCGCGGGCGACCGGATGGCCCCCCTCGGCCTGGGCGGCACCCGGAAGCTGGCCGACCTGTTCGCCGACCGCCACGTCCCCCGGGAGGCGCGCCGCGTCCTGCCCATCGTGGAGTGCGCGGGCGAGATCGCCTGGGTGCCCGGCGTCGCCACCGGGGCCCGCTTCGCGGTCTCGCCGGACACCGAGGAGGCGGTCCTGCTCACCGCCGCCGCGGCCTCGTGAGCGTCCCGGCGACACCGGCTCTGGCCCAGGCGAAGCGCAAGGTCCGGTTCCAGGGCCGGGCGATACGCGCGCTGGCGGTGATCGGCCTGGTGCTGATCGGCCTGATCACGCTGCTGCTCATCGGCGTGGACGTGGGGCCCGTGGCCTTCCTGACCGGGCTGGTCGCGGCGACCGTGCCCGTCCCGATCTACGTTCTGCTGGCGTTGCGGATCGACCGCTTCGAGCCCGAGCCGCTGCGGCTGCTGGCCTGGGCGTTCTTCTGGGGCGCGACGGTGGCCACTTTCATCGCTCTGGTGCTCAACACCGCGGGCCAGGCGATCGTGGGCGCGAACTTCGGCTCCGACGTGGGCGAGCTGTACGGCGGATCGATCTCCGCGCCCGTGGTGGAGGAGAGCGCCAAGGGCTTCGTCCTGTTCCTGATCTACCGGTGGCGGCGCTGGCAGCTGGACGGCGTCCTGGACGGGATGGTCTACGCGGCGATGGTCGGCCTCGGATTCGCCATGACCGAGAACGTCCTCTACTACTCGAAGGCCGCGGTGGAGGGAGGCGTGCCCCTGGCCGCCACGTTCTTCATGCGCGGCGTGCTGTCGCCGTTCGGCCACCCGGTGTTCACGTGCATGACAGGGATCGGGCTGGGGCTGGCGGCCACCACCAGCAAGCGTTGGGTGCGCATGGTGGCCCCGGCGGCCGGGCTGGCCGGCGCGATCGCGCTGCACAGCCTGTGGAACACCTCGGCCACCGTGGGCGGCGGGGGCGCGTTCGTGGGCGTGTACTTCCTGATCATGGTGCCGCTGTTCTTCGGGCTGGTCTGCGTCGCGGCGGTCGCGACGAGCCGCGAGGGCAAGGTGGTGAGCGAGTACCTGCGGCCCGAGGTCGCCGCCGGCCTGCTGACCGCGGGCGACGTGGAGCTGCTCACCTCGCTGCGCGACCGCCGCCGGCTGCGCAAGGCCGCCCGGCGCGACGGACGCGCGACACGCAAGGCGGTGAAGGACTTCCAGCTCGCGGCGACGCAGCTGGCGTTCGGCCGCCGGCGCCGGGCCCGGGACCTGCCCCCGGGCCTGTCGGACCCGGCGGCGGACGAGCGCGCCTTCGCCGACGCCCTGGGCCGCCTCGGTACCAGCCTCGGCTCCCACGTCCAGGCCCTGCGCGGGCAGGCCGAGCAGGCGATGGCCTGGCGCGCCGCCTACCAGTCCGGCGCCGCGGCGCCGTCCCCTCCGGGCTGGCATCCGGACCCGTGGGGGCAGGCGCGGCTGCGCTGGTGGGACGGACAGGCCTGGACCGGCCACACAGCGGCCTGACGGACCACTTGGCGGGGCGTCCCGGTCGCGGTACGGTGGGGCCGCTACATGTCAGACCTCCCGCTGTGGCTCCGCTGCCTGTTCGCCGCCCTGCTGGTGGCCACGATGGCGCTGGCCTTCTGGGGCCGGCCGCCGCGCCAGCGCCCGCAGCCCAAGGTCTGGCGCCGCCTCGCCGGCACGGGCGCCGCGTTCTACGGCGCGGGCTGTGGGGCCCTGCTGGCCGGGGAGGCCGTGTTCAGCGCCGCGCTGGTCGGGGTGGGAGTGGAGATGCTCTCCGTCGTCGCCTGGCTCGGCCGCGGCGCGGGTGGTGAGGACGAGGACGAGGGCGGCGGCGGTGGCGGCGGGTCCGATCCCGACGACCACGACCGCGATGGCGACGGCGACGGGCCGCCCGACGCCTGGAAGCCGTCCGACGAGCGCGCCTTCTGGGACTACGCCGCGCGCAAGGGCCCGCGCGAGCCGGTCGCGGGCTAGCGCCTGCGTTCCACTAGCCTCCGCGCCCGTGCGCGACCCCGACATCGGCGAGGTCCTGGTCCAGAAGGACGCCCTGGAGCACCGGGTGCGCCAGCTGGGCGCCGAGATCTCCCGGGACTACGAGGGCCGCAATCCGCTGCTGGTAGGGGTCCTCAAGGGCGCGGTGTTCTTCCTCTCGGACCTGATGCGGCGCATCGACATCCCCTGCGAGGTCGATTTCATGGCGGTCGCCTCCTACGGGTCCTCCACCGACTCCTCCGGCGTGGTGCGGATCCTCAAGGACCTCGACGCCACCATCGAGGGGCGCGACGTGCTGATCGTGGAGGACATCGTGGACTCCGGGCTCACCCTCCAGTACCTCCTGCGCAGCCTGGGCGCCCGTGAACCGGCGTCGGTGGAGGTGTGCGCGCTGCTGGTCAAGCCCGAGCGGCGCAAGGTCGACCTGCCGATCCGCTACGTGGGCTTCGAGATCCCCAACCGCTTCGCGATCGGCTACGGCCTGGACCACGGCGAGCGACACCGCAACCTTCCCTACGTAGCCGCGTTGCAATCCCGGTAACGCCGCAGGGGCGCCAGTTTCCCCCTGCTAGGCTGACTTCCGCCCATGAGCAGGTTCTTCAAGAGCGCCGCATTCCCCATCCTGATCGTGGTGGTCCTCGCGTTCTTCGCGCAGAAGCTCATCAGCCCGGGCGACGACAAGCCCAAGACGAGCTTCTCCCAATTCCTCACCCAGATCGACGACGGCCAGGTCAAGAGCGCCACGCTCAAGACCAAGGACAACACCGTCGCCGTCACCCTCGCCGGGGGCCAGAAGTACGACGTCGGCTACGACCCCGACTACGGCAACGAGCTGATCAACCGCCTCCAGGCCAAGAGCGTCAAGTTCGATGTGGAGGGTCGAAAGTCCAGCGGGTGGCTCTCTCTGCTCACCTACGTGTTGCCGTTCCTGATCTTCATCGGGTTCTGGATATTCCTGATGAACCAGGTGCAAGGCGGCGGATCGAAGGTCATGTCCTTCGGCAAGTCGCGCGCCAAGCGCATGTCGGTGGACTCGCCCAAGATCACCTTCCGCGACGTCGCGGGGGTCGACGAGGCCGTCGAGGAGCTGCACGAGATCAAGGAGTTCCTCGAGAACCCCAAGAAGTTCCAGGCCCTGGGGGCCCGGATCCCCAAGGGCGTGCTCCTCTTCGGTCCCCCCGGAACCGGCAAGACGCTGCTCGCCCGGGCCGTGGCCGGCGAGGCGGGCGTGCCCTTCTTCTCGATCTCCGGCTCGGACTTCGTCGAGATGTTCGTCGGCGTCGGCGCCTCCCGCGTGCGCGACCTGTTCGAGCAGGCCAAG
>JAWVFR010000049.1:0-10252 GCA_033855845.1 Solirubrobacteraceae bacterium | reverse complement strand
CCTGCGTCGGCCCGAGCCACTGGCCGCCGACGTCGAACCACACCCGCCCGGGGCCGGGGAGGGTCTGGACGCGTCCGCCGACGCGGTCGCGCGCCTCGATGAGCGCGACGGTGCGGCCGGCGTTGGTGAGGGCTCGGGCGGCGGCCAGGCCGGCGTAGCCGGCGCCGACGATGGCGACGTCGACGGTGCGCTTTCGGGTCACCGCGGCCGCGGCCGCGTTCGGAAGCGCGACGGCCGCCGCACCCGCAGCCGCACCACCCAGAATCCCCCTACGCGTGAACCCTCCCTGCCGCACGGCCGGGGAGTATGCCGGGCGTCCAGGGGCGCGCGCGTCAGGTCCGTATGCGCAGGGTGGCGCGGCCGGTCCGGCCGGCCCGATTGGTCACCGTCAGCGTGATGCCGCGGCGGCCCCGCGCGGCCGTCACGAGCCACGCCGGCAGCCGGACGGTGTTGCGCCCCGCCCGCAGCGCGACCCGCAGGCGGTGCCGTCCCGACCGCGCGGTGAGAGTCGAGAGCTGCGACGCCGTGACCGTCAGCGACAGGCCCCGCAGCCGGCCCAGCACCAGTCGCGGGAGGGTCGCCGGCGCGACCGCGCCCGGCGTTCCCGCGGGCGCCAGGCGACCGACGCGCTCGGACTCCGAGTACCACAGCGCACGGTCCGGGCCGGTCGCCACGGCAGTCGGGTTGGAGGTGACGCCGGAGGCGAATTCGCTCACCGCGCCCTGTGGCGTGATGCGCCCGATGCGGCCCTGGCGCTCGGCGAACCACACGTTCCCGTCCGGCCCGCGGCCGATCCCCGAGGGCGCGCTGTTGGCGGTGATCCCGGCCGCGTACTCGGTGACGGCGCCCTGCGTCGTGATCCGCGCTACCCGCCCTCCGTAGAGCTCGGTGAACCACAGGTTCCCGTCCGGCCCGGCCGTGATGTAGGCCGGGACGGAGTTCGCCGAGATCCCGGCGCTGAATTCGGTCACCGCACCGCTGGGGGTGATGCGGCCCACGAGACCCTGCGGGTCGGTGAACCACAGGTTGCCGTCCGGGCCCGGCGCGATCCCCGCGAGCGTTCCCAGCTCTGACATGAAGTAGGTCTGGATCCCGTCTCGGAACTCCGTCACCGCGCCGCTCGTCGTGGTCCGGCCGATGACGCCGTCGGGCTCGGTGAACCAGAGCGCTCCGTCGGGGCCGGCGGTGATGTCGTTGGGCAGCTCGGTGGTGGTCGCGTCCGCGGTGAAACCGGTGATGCCGTCGCGGAACTCGGTGATCGCGCCCTGCGGCGTGATGCGCCCCACGAGGCCGTTGCGCCGCACGAACCACAGGTTCCCGTCCGGTCCCGCGGCGATCCCGCCCACGAACCCGTACCCCCCGACCTCGGGATGGGCGGGCAGCCTGAACTCGGTCACCACACCGGCGGGAGTGATGCGCCCAACGGCCTGGTTGGCGTACTCCGCGAACCAGAGGTTGCCGTCAGGCCCGGAGACGATGTCGGTGATGCTGCAGCCCGGCGAGATCCCCGCGGAGAACTCCGTCGCCCGCCACGTGTCGTCGCCCCGCGCGACCGCCGCCGAAGCCAGCAGCGCGACGGCGGCCAATGCGATGCATCCCGTTGCCCGAAGCAGGATCGGACCTCCGTGTCGGTGGCGCTGGGCTGGGTCTGGCGCTTATACCAGAGTCCTGAGCCTTGGCCTATTTGGCCCCCGGCTCCGGTTTCTCAGCCGCCAGGCGGAGGATTATTGAACACGTCTGCGCCGATGGTGTTCGCACGGGGGTCGCGGGCGTTCCCGGTGCGCTGCAGACCGAAGATCCGCTGCAGGGTTCGCAGCAGGCTGTAGTGGTTGTAGGAACTCGTTCCAACCGCCGCTCGCAAGTTCCGCGATCACTCGGTCGCCGACACTCGACCCAAACGGCTGCACGAGGACATTGACTTGCATGGAGAAGGCGAGTGTAGGCGGAGAACTCCGGGACGGCGCCCGCCGGAACTTTTCGGCGGGCGCCGTGCAAACTAGGCCGTGACTGGCTCTACGTCGAGCACTCGGCTGGGCTTCTCGTCGAGCACTCCGAGCTTCCATTGGATGTACTTGGACGTCGCCTCGCGTGTCTGACGGCGCGTGATGATGTCCGAGCCGAGCATGCAGATGCCCTGCCATTCTGGGTTGGTCTTACGCCAGTCGATCTCCGAGAGGTGGCCCAAGCGTGCCCTCCAGCTCACCTCGTCGGGATACTTTTCAATCAGGCCTTTGCCAGCGGCCCCAAGCGCCCAGAAGGCGACCGCGTGGGCGTGGATGTACTCGGCCCGAACCTCCGGCGGCTTCTGGTCGCCGTCGCGAACGTTGGTCCACTCGGGGATGTTGTCGGTGATCGCAGACCAGTAGGCGATCGCCCGTTCCTCGAATGCCGCCTCCGCGTCATCGTCGGCCTCGTCCTCCTTGAGCTTGCCCAGCAGCGCCACGTTGGCGTCGTAGAGCGCGCTCAGCGCGACGAACTTGGTGGACCGCTGCGCGACAGAGACGCGGTCCTTCTCCACACGACCTTGGAACACCGGCACGGCGTCAGCAACGGCGATCGCGATTCGGTTCATGGGGTCCCTGTGGTCGTACAGGATGTCGAGAGAGCGCGAGGTCTTGTGAACCGTTCGATTGAGGTCGGAGAAGATCTGCTGATTCCTCTCCAGGTTCTCCTCGGGGAACATCACGACCGAGATCGTCTGCTTCTCGAGCATCCTGTTGTCCTTCAGCGCCTGCTCGATCGCGGCCTTGCGGTGCTGACCATCATTGATCAGGAAGTCCGCGTCGAGCGGCATGCGGAGGATCCCAATATTGGGGTCGATCTCCGACTCGATGAACTCAGCGTCTGCGTTGAACGAAGCCGTCAAGCTCGAAAAGACCCAGTCATCCTCGTGCTCGAGAATGTATCGGGCGATCTCCGGCACCCGCCTGTCCGTGAGCTTCCGCTGCGCGCGGAGCTCGGGCGGCATCTCGGCCCAATCCCGGAACTTGAAGTACCGGGGAACGAGTCCCACGGGAAACATCACGCAGTAGAAATCCCGCGCGCCCATCTTCCCGCGAATCGCCGCGAGATCCATCTTGTTAGCTACCATTGGTAGCTCCTTTCTGGCCCGGCCCCTTGCACTTTCCACAGAACTCGGGGCCGGGCCGGGTAGGTTTCGGGCCTAACAATAGCGGGTGTTCGCGTGATTTAGGGTCTTGTTCGCCGCGAACACCTCCATATGGCCGCAGAACGCACGAATTTTCTTCGGGCCGCCTAGAGCTCGCGGGCCCAGCTGGCAGGAGCTTCTCCCACCCGGCCAGACCGGGACTCGGTCCGAGTCTGGTACCACCCCCCGGTACCACGGAACGATAAGAGCGCCGAACGCCCGTTCACCGCGGGCCTCAGGACGAAGCCGACGCCCGGACTCGAACCGGGGACCCCTTCATTACGAGTGAAGTGCTCTACCAGCTGAGCTACGTCGGCGGGGTGCGCCGGTGGGCGGCGCTGAGTCCATCGTATCGCCGCCGGCTACGCCGCCAGCCGCTCCTCCCCCGGCCCCGCAAGCTCCCGCAACGCCGCGGACACCTCGCGATACACCGGAGCGCTCGCCGCCATCCCGCAGTGCGTCCCGGGCACCTCCACCTGCTCGGCCGCCGGGTCCAGGCAGGCCTCGTAGTGGACGATCCCGTCGCTCCGCGAAAACAGCGAGACGAAGCGGACCGCCTCCGACGGGAACTCCGCCCGGAAGTCCTCCCAGAACTGGGTGCAGCACCCGTCCCCCGAGGCCTCGGCCTCGTCCATCCGGCGCCGCGCGCGGCGCAGCAGGACTCGCGACAGCGCATGCTCGGGGAACTCGTCGAACAGCCGCGCGTCCGCGCAGGTGTGGCGCAGCACGCGGCCCAGGCCCAGGTCGCCCAGCGAGCTCAGCACCTCCAGCTGCAGGTGCAGGAACGGGTGGACGTTGCGCAGCGGGTCCACCAGCGGGGAGCCCATGGTCACGATGCCGGCCACCAGGTCGGGACGGCGCACCGCCAGGGCGCGGGCGAACACGCCGCCGCGCGAGTGCCCGACGACCACCGCGCGGCGGCCCGCGACCGACGTCGCGCGCTCCAGCCGGTCCACCAGCCGGCCCATCTCGGCCTCCGAGCAGTCCACGTTCACCGCGATCCCCGCCCGCCGCGGCGCATAGCCCGCGCGCTTGAGCCAGCGGGCCATCAGCGTCAGGGTGGAGTCGGATGCCAAAAGACCCGGCACCAGCAGGACAGGCTGACCGGGAACCGGCGACGCCGGAGGCGAGCGCCAGATCGGCGAGCGCAGCAGAGCAGCCAGCTCGCCGGCCGCGCGTCCTTCGCGCCAGATCGGGGGCGTCGTCGCCATGGGCCCCGAAGAGCGTACGGGACGCGGCCGTCGATCCCGCATTGGCTCGCGTCCCATACCTTTGGGAAACCCCCTGCTAGTGTCGCTCGGGCTGCTCCCCTCCCCCCATGGGGTCCCCCCGACACATCGATCGCCGCGGCTTCCTCGAGGCCGGCGGAGCCACAGCACTGCTGTGCGCTGTCGGGGGCGCGAAGCTGGAGAACGTCTCGCTGACCACGGTCAAGGAGGCGGACACCGCCGCCGCCGCCCTCACACGGCGCGCCACCCCCAAGACCGCCGATCCGGTCGACCGCCTCACCTTCCAGACGCCCCAGCCCGCGCCGGGCGGCCGCGCCCGCGAGTACTGGGTGCAGGCGCGCTCGGTGACCTGGGACTTCGCCCCCACGGGCCAGGACGAGTGGATGCGCAAGCCCATCCGCGGGCGCCGCACGTTCCGCGCCTTCGCCTACCAGCTCTTCTCCCCCGGCTTCGGCCGCGCGCTGCTGCCGCCGTCCATCCCGGGGCCCACCCTGGAGGCCGAGACGGGCGACACGATCGTCGTGCACTTCCGCAACGCCGACCGGAAGTTCAACCAGGCGGTCACCGTCCACCCGCACGGCGTCCGCTACACGCCCGACTACGACGGCTCCTACTACGGCGACTTCACGCGCGCGGGCGGCTTCGTGGCGCCCGGCGAGGAGTTCACCTACACCTGGGACTGCCCGCCCGAGTCCGCCGGGGTGTGGCCCTACCACGACCACGGGCCCAACCACACGCTGAACACGATCCGCGGGCTGTTCGGCGCGGTGATCGTCCGGCCCCGGGGCGAGCCCGTCCCCGACGTCGAGCACGTGCTGTTCCTGCACTCCTTCCCGCCCCAGGTCACCGGCGGCATCCCCCGCCTGATCCACTGCGTCAACGGGCGCGCGGCGGCCGGCAACACGCCCACGATCCGCGCCAAGGCCGGCCAGGACGTCGCCATCCACGTGATCGGCGGGGACGGCAACTTCCACACCTTCCACATCCACGGCCACCGCTGGAAGGACTCCCGCGGCGGCGCCTTCACCGACTGCCCCACCGTGGGGCCCAACGAGACGATCACCGCCCGCTTCCGGGAGGACAACCCCGGCCGCTGGCTCTACCACTGTCACGTCTTCTCCCACCAGGACGCCGGGATGGCCGGCTGGTACCTGGTCGATCCGTGATTCGACCCCAGGAGGAAGCCGCATGAGGACCCATCTCGCCCTGACGGCGACGGCAGCGCTGGCGCTCGCCGCGCCCGCCGGCGCCGCCACCTATCCGCCGCCCTCCAACCCGGGCCAGGTGCCCAGCCCCCGCGCCGGGGGCGCCGCGACCCTGCGCGTCTGCCCGCAGCGCAGCTGCACGTACCGCACGATCCAGTCCGCGGTCAACGCCGCCCGCGCCGGAGATCGCATCGCTGTCGCCGCCGGCATCTACCGCGGCGGCGTGAAGATCAACGGCCCGGCCAAGGACCGCCTGAAGCTGATCGGCGACGCCCGCCGTCCGCTGCGCGTGGTCATCGACGCCCGCGGCGGCCAGAACAGCGTCTCGATCAACAACTCCGACGGCGTGACGGTCAACGGCTTCGCCGTGCGCAACTACAAGGCCAACGGCGTCCTGGCCGCCAACGTGGACGGCTACCTGCTGACCAACCTGGTCGCCCAGGGCACCGGCGTCTACGGCCTCTTCGCCTTCAACTCCAAGGGCGGGACGATGTCCAACTCCGAGGCCTACAACCACAACGACGCCGGGTTCTACGTCGGCCAGACCCCGCCCCAGACGCGGCCGAAGCGCACTCTCATCACCAACGTCAAGGCGCACACCAACGTGCTCGGCTTCTCGGGCACGAACATGCGCTACACGACGATCACGAGGTCGCAGTGGTTCAACAACGCGGTGGGGATCGTCCCCAACGCGCTGTCGAGCGAGAAGTTCCCCCCGCCGTCGGACAACGTGATCACGCGCAACCAGGTCTTCTGGAACAACTTCAACTACTTCGCGGGGGCGCCGTTCAAGGTCAAGCCGCCCGCCGCGGACGCCTTCCCCTACCCGCCCGGCTCCGGGATCATCCTGTTCGGCAGCCAGCGCACGGTGGTCGAGGACAACGACGTCTACGGCAACTGGCTGGTCGGCGCGGCCATGATCCAGCAGATCATCCTGGCCGGGAACAGCAACCCCGGCCTGCGCGAGGCGGCGACGCTGCGGCGCAACACGTTCCGCAACAACCGCTTCGGACTGGGCGGCGCGGACCTCAACGGGCGCGACATGGGCTACGACGGGACGGGGACGGAGAACTGCTTCTCCGGCAACGTCACCTTGAGCCCCAACCTGCCGGAGAACAACGCGACGTTCGCCCCGTGCCCCGGCCCGGCGGCCAACACCTTCGACCCGAAGGTGCACGAAACGGTCCTGGCCATCGCCGGCGACACCACGCACGAGGCCTACTGGCTGCGCCATCCCCACAAGCCCAAGGCGGGCATAACTCCGCTGGAGCACTGGTCGCGTTGACGCGAGCGCTGCTCGCCTCGCTGCTCGGCGCCATCGTCCTGATCGGGACGGTGGCGCCGGCCACGGGCGCCCCGGTGCGCCCGCGCTTCTACAAGTCGGTCCTCGTGCGGGACAACTTCTACTCGCCCGCGCGGCTGAACGTGCGGGCCTACACGAAGGTGACCTGGCGCTGGCCCAACGACTCCGGGGACACCCACGACGTCAAGCTGGTGAGCGCGCCCCGCGGCGTCGTCCGGTTCCAGTCCGAGGCGGCGGCGGTCGGCTACAGCTATCCCAAGCTGCTGGTCAAGACGGGCACCTACCGGCTGATCTGCACCTTCCACGAGACGGAGATGCGCCAGGTCATCGTGGTGCGCCGCTGAACCGTCGCGCCGGGCGGCCGACCTGCCGATACTGGAGACCGTGAAGCGCGTCCTCTCCGTCCGGCCCTGGGTGCTCGCCGCCCTCGCGGCGGCGGTGGTCGGCGTCCCCGTGGCGGCGGCGACGGTGCTCGCGGGCGGCGGGAGCACCTCACCCCCGCGGGCGCAGGCGGGGCAGGGCGGGACCGACTCCGCGGTCGACCGACTGATCGCGCAGGGCCGCTCGCGCGCTCGCGCCGTGGAGCCCGACGCCGGCCAGCCCGGCGGCGTGGTGAGCGAGGTGGGCGCGACCGACTTCCCCGTCCCGGCCCGCGCGGCCGGGAAGGGCGCGGCCCGCGACGCGGGCGCCGTCTCGCCCGGCGCGCCGAGCGACGCGCAGATCCGCGCCGAGCTGGAGGACCTCGCGCGCGAGCAGGCGCGGGTGGAGCGCATCCTGCTCAACTCCTCCGCTCCCATCCGTCCCGGCTCGGGGCGCTTCATCTGGCCCACCACCGGGTCCTTCACCTCGCCGTTCGGCATGCGCTGGGAACGGCTGCACGCGGGGATCGACCTGGCCGCGCCCACCGGCACCGCGATCCGCGCGGCCGACACCGGCCAGGTCGCGATCGCCGGCCCCTACGGCGGCTACGGGAACTACACCTGCATCAGCCACACCAAGGCCCTGAGCACCTGTTACGGCCACCAGTCTCAGATCCTCGTCCGCGTGGGCGAGGTGGTGACCAAGGGCCAGGTGATCGGCGCGGTCGGGTCGACCGGGCACTCCACCGGCCCGCACCTGCACTTCGAGGTGCGGATCGGCGGCAAGCCGGTCGACCCGATGCTGTTCCTCTAGCGGCGGCGGCGGCCGCGGCGCCGCGGGCTGGTCATCATGTCCGTCATGCGACGGTGGCTGGTGTTCGACGCCCTGCTCCTGGCGGGCCTGATGCTGGCCCTCCCCTTCGCCGCGCCGGGTGGACCGGCGGCGGCTCCGGCCCCGGCCCCGGCCCCGGTGGCCAGCCCCGCCGCGGCCCGGCAGGCCGTGACCCTCGGGCACTCGCGCGACGGGCGGCCGATCCGCGCCATCCGGCTGGGCGATCCGGCAGCCCCGTTGGCCGTGCTGGTCGTGGGCTGCGTGCACGGGAACGAGACTGCCGGGCGTGCCGTGGTGGCCCGGCTGGCTCGCACCGCCACTGCCCCGCGCGACGTGGCCCTGTGGCTGCTGGACACTGCCAACCCGGACGGCTGCGCGGCCTACACGCGCGGCAACGCGGCGGGCGTGGACCTCAACCGCAACTTCCCCTACCGCTGGCAGTCGCTCCCCCGCGGCACCTACTACTCGGGCCCGCGCGCGCTGTCGGAACCGGAGTCGCGGGCGCTGTACCGGTTCCTGAGCCGCGAGGGCCCGGTGGTCTCGGTCTGGTACCACCAGCACGCGCGCCTGGTGGACTGGAACGGCGACGCCAACGTCGCGCGCCGCTACGCGCGCCGGGTCGGCCTCCCGGCGAAGATCTTCTACGAGGCGCCGGGCTCGATCACCCGCTGGCTCGCGCACACGTTCCCGGGCTCGACCGGCCTGGTGGTCGAGCTGCCCGCGGGGTCGCTGTCGGGGACTTCGGTCCGCCGCCACGCCGACGCGGTGCTGGCCCTGGCGCGGGAGGCGGCGCGATGAGGCGGGCGCTCCTCCTGGCCTCACTTGTGGCTCTCGCCGGGTGCGGCTCCAGCGGCAGCGAGGTCAGCGTGCCCCGGGCCCAGCCGACGATTGCGACCGTGCCGGGCGGCGCGGAGGGAGGCGGGACGGCGCCGGGCACGAGCCCGACCACGACCACGCCGGCGCCGCCCGCGTCGGCTCCCCGGCCTCCCATCGTCCAGCGCCGCATCCCCTACGGCGCCAGGCGGCGCGCGGACATGGCGGCCTACTCCCTGCGCCACTACGGCGTGCGCGAGTGGCGGCTGTCCCCGCGCGCGATCGTCGAGCACTACACGGGGAACGGCAGCTTCAGCGCGACGTGGAACACCTTCGCCCCCAACGTCCGCGACCCGGAGCTGCACGAGCTCCCCGGCACCTGCGCGCACTTCGTGGTGGCCACGTCGGGAACGATCTACCAGCTGGTCGACACCGCGATCCGCTGCCGCCACGCGTTCGGCGTCAACCATGCGGCCATCGGGATCGAGCACGTCGGGTACTCCGACGGCCAGGTGATGGGCAACTCCCGCCAGCTCGCGGCCTCGCTGGCGCTCACGCGCTGGCTGCGCTGCCGCTACGGCATCGCGGTTCGCGACGTGATCGGCCACGCGGAGACGCTCGCGTCGCCCTGGTACGTGGAGATCCATCCCGAGCGCCACGGCCGTTCGACCCACGGCGACATGGCCCGCCCGGCGATGACGCGCTACCGCGCCCGCCTGACCCGGCTGCCCTGCGCGTGAGCGACGCCTACCGCGCGGCGCTGCTGGACTGGATGGCCTGCGCGGCCAGGGGCACGCGCGAGCGCGCCGCGCTGGCGGCGCGGGCGGACGGCGGCGGGCTGCTGGAGCGCACCGCCTGGCTGGGCACGGCGGGCCACGCCCTGGACTTCGACGACACCTACCTCCCCGGCATCGCCCACCTCAGCGCGCCCACGGCGCCGGCGGCGCTGGTGGTGGGGGCGGCCCGCGGGAGCTCGGTCGGCGAGGTGCTCGCCGCCTACGCCGAGGGCTTCGAGGCGATGGGAGCCCTCAGCCGCGCGAGCCATCCGGGGCTCTACGAGCGCGGGTGGCACCCGACCGCGGTCTGCGGATCGGTGGGCGCGGCGGTCGCGGCGGCGCAGCTGCTGAAGCTGGACGAGAAGCGGACGGCCAGCGCTCGCTGGCTGGCGCTGCTGCGGGCCGGCGGGACGCGGGCCGCGTTCGGCTCCGACGGCAAGGCCCTGCAGGTGGGGCTGGCCGCGTCCGTTGGGGTCCACGCCGCGCTGGCGGCGCAGGGCGGCGCCGTCGTGGGAGACGAGGTGGCGCGCGGCCCCCACGGCTTCTCCGAGGCGTTCGGGGGCACGTGGGCCGATCCCGACCCGGCC
>JAWVFR010000048.1:0-65534 GCA_033855845.1 Solirubrobacteraceae bacterium | reverse complement strand
CTCGTCGTGCTCGGCGTCGGGGACGACCTGCGCTCCCTCGGCCAGCGTGGCCAGTCCGACCAGCAGCACGAGGCCGCTGGGAATGCGCACCAGCGCCTCGACGCTCAGGCGCTCGGGCGTGACCGACCACTCCTCGGCCAGCTCGCGTGCGAGCGTCAGCGCCGGGTTCTCCCCCACCTCGACCGAGCCGCCCGCGCCCAGGGCCCAGCGGCCGGGCCAGGTCGCCAGCCAGGCGCCGCGCCGGCCGGCCAGCCAGCGCCCCTGCGCGTCGCGCACCACGCACAGGGCGGACAGGCTGGAGTGGGCGTCGTCGCCCAGGCGCACGGACCAGCGCACGGGCTGGAGCTCGAGGTCCAGCCGCTCCGGACTCGCCTGCACGTCGCACAGGCGCGCCGCGACGCCGTCGTGGCTGGGCGAGCCGCGCTCGTGCAGCGCGGCGATCGCCGTGTCCGCGGCCGCGATGGCCTCCGCGCCGGGCTCGAACTCGTCCTCGCGCCAGCGCGCCTGCACCTGGTCGGGCGCCCACGGTCCGCGGGCGAGGAGGGCGGGGGGCGGGGGCATGGCCGCAAGGCTAGCCGCGATTGACCGCATCAATGTGGCATGTTAATTTCGAATGCTGATGCGACTGGGGCGGAGACGGATCTCCCTACTGCTGGCCCTCGTCCCGGCCCTTGTGCTGGCCGGCGCGTCCCCGGCCGGCGCCGCCATCTTCGCCGTCGACACGAACGCGGACGGTGCCCCGAACGCGTTGGACTGCACGACGCCGGTCCCCGGCAGCTGCTCCCTGCGCGACGCCGTGGCCGCGGCCAACGCGGCACCCGGAGCCGACCAGATCCAGATCGCGAACAGTGTGAATCCGACCCTGACGGTGGCGCCCGCGAGCTACGACGAGAGCTCGCCCGCCGGCGGCGACCTCGACCTCACCGGAACCGTGACGGTCACCGGAATGGGCGCGTCGCGCGCGATCATCGACGGTGGCCTGGTCGACCGGATCTTCGACGTTCCCGACGGGGTGAACCTCACGCTCGGCCACGTACAGCTGCAGAACGGCCGGATCGCCGGGAACCCGGTGGACCCCAGCCTGCATGAGCCGCGGGGCGGCGCGATCCGCACGGGCGACGGTGTCCTGACGGTCGATGACTCCGTGTTCCTCAGCAACCGAGCGAGCGACGACCAGAACAATCCGCCGACGGCGCAGACCGAGGGCGGCGCGATCTCGCTCGGCCCCGGCAGGCTGATCGTCACCGACAGCCGCTTCACGGGCAACGGAAGTCAGAACGCCGCCGACACGACCCACGTCGGCGGGGCGATCTACATGCCTCTCGCCGCCGCGACGGCCACGATCGACCGGACCGTGTTCGACGGGAACACGGCGCTCCATGGCGGCGCGATCTCGACCGGCGGCAATCTGACCGTCACCAACTCCACCTTCCACCAGAACCGAGACGAGAGCAACGGCGCCGCGGCCATCGCCGGGAGCACCGTCTTCACCCCCGAGATCGCCGTGCGGTGGTCGACCTTCACCCAGAACACCGGCTCCAGCACGTTCCTCGGCCAGGGAACGTGGACCTTCCGGGGCAACATCCTGCAGGGCGCGGAGCCGGTGTGCAGCGACCTCTTCACGGCGACCCACACGTCGCAGGGCGACAACGTCCTCGCGGGGCCGCCGGACTGCGGCATGGCGGACGGCGTGAACAACGACCGGGTCGTGGCCGACCTCGCCGCCCTGGACCTGGGCCCCTTTCAGGTCAACGGCTCGGGCTTCCCGACCCGGCGGCCGGGCGACTCCAGCCTCGCCTACGACCGCGCCGGCCCGTGCTCCGGCGCGGGGAACGACCAGCGCAGGCTTCCGCGGCCGGCGTCCGGGTGCGACGCGGGGGCGTTCGAACGCCAGGCCGACGTGCAGGTGGTCTCGCTCACCGGTCCCGCCACGGCCACGGTCGGCGACGCGATGACCTACACGGTGATCGTGAAGAACGACAGCGGCTCGGAGAACGCGCGGTCGACCACCGTGAGCTTCCCGACGCCGGTGGGCACGACCTCGGAGACGGCGTCCCCGATCGCGCTCGGCACGCTGACCCCGGGGCAGTCCAAGCAGGCCACGATCGTGCTGCGGCCGGCGCAGGCCGGCACCGGGTCGCTGACCGTGACCGCCGCGAGCAACCAGGGCGACGGCGACCCGGGCAACAACCAGGGCACGGCGACGACGACCGTCTCCCCCCAGCCTCAGGGGACGGGCACGGGGAACGGGACGGGCACGGGAAATGGAACGGGGACGGGCACCGGCACCGGCCCGAGCACCGGGCCGCTCGCCCGCATCGCGGTGTCCGGCTTCACCGCGCTGCGGCGGACCTTCACCAGCTCGACCACCTTCCTCTTCCGCCTCTCCCGGCCGGCGCGCGTGACGATCGCGATCGAACGGATCGCGGCCGGGCGCCGGGTCGGGCGCCGCTGCGTCGCCCAGACGCGCGCCAACCGGCGCCGCCCCGCATGCGACCGCTACGTCGCGGCCGGCGCATTGCCCGCGCGCAACGCCCCGGCCGGCGCCAACCGCGTCGCGTTCAACCGGCGCGTGCGTGGCCGGCGCTTGGCGCCCGGCCGCTACCGCGCGACGATCACGGCGCGCGACGGGACGGGCACGTCGCTCCCGCGCACGACGACCTTCCGGATCGTCTAGCTCGCCGCGGTCCCGGTTCCCACCGGGCACGACACGCCGGTCCCGCCCAGGCCGCAGTAGCCGTTGGGGACCTTGTGCAGGTACTGCTGGTGGTAGTCCTCGGCGTAGTAGAACGGGCCGGCGGGAGCGATCTCCGTGGTGATGTCGCCCGGCTGGCCGGCGGCCTGCAGCGCGTCCTGGTAGCGCGTCCGCGACTCGTACGCGGCCTGGCGCTGGGCGTCGGAGGTCGTGTAGACGGCCGACCGGTACTGCGTCCCCACGTCGTTGCCCTGGCGCATCCCCTGGGTCGGGTCGTGGCCCTCCCAGAAGGCCTTCAGCAGCTCCTCGTAGGAGATCTGCTTGGGGTCGAAGACGACCAGCACGGCCTCGGTGTGCCCGGTCCGCGCGCTGCACACCTCCTCGTACGTCGGGTTGGACGTGAAGCCGCCCGCGTAGCCGACGGCGGTCGTGAAGACGCCCGGCAACTCCCAGAAGAGGCGCTCGGCACCCCAGAAGCAGCCCAGGCCGAACACGGCCTGCTCCAAGCCCTCGGGGAACGGCGGCTTCAGCGGCGTGCCGAGCACGGCGTGGCGCTCGGGGACCGGGATCTCCGTATCGCGGCCCGGAAGGGCGTCGTCGGCGGTGACGACGTCGGTCTTGTGGCGGAAGAGGTGTTCGAGCATCGGGGGGCTCCGTCTCGTGGCTTGCTCCAAGGTTACGCTCCCGCGCATGGCGCGCCGGCGCAAGCACTGGGGATGGGGCTGGGAGGACGAGCAGCCGTCGCACGACGAGGTCCGCGCGGCCGCGGCGGGGATCGCCCCGCTGCTGGGCTTCGGCGACCCCGAGCCCGAGGATTTCGTCCCGCTTGACGCCGTGACCCTGCCGGAGCCGCGCCTCGAGCCGCCGGCCGGGCTGCGCGACATCTGCTCCACCGACCTCCACGCGCGCGCCTCGCACTCCTACGGGAAGGGGTATCGCGACATCGTCCGCGCCTTCCGCGGGCGCTTCGATCACCCGCCCGACGTCGTGGCGAGCCCCGGCGACGAGGCGCAGGTCGAGGCGGTCCTGGAGTGGGCGGAGTCCGCCGGCGCCAAGGTGATCCCCTACGGCGGCGGGACCAGCGTGGTCGGCGGCGTGGAGCCGCGCTTCGACGACCCGGCGGTGTCGCTGGACCTGGGGCGCCTGGACCGGGTGCTGGAGGTGGACCGCACGTCGCGCGCCGCGCGCATCCAGGCCGGGGCGCTCGGGCCCGACCTCGAAGCGCAACTGCACGAGCACTCGCTCACCCTGCGCCACTTCCCCCAGTCCTTCCAGTTCTCCACGCTGGGCGGCTGGATCGCCACCCGCGCGGGCGGCCACTTCGCCACGCTGTACACCCACATCGACGACCTCGTGGAGTCGGTGCGGGCGATCACCCCGCGGGGGACGTGGGAGTCGCGCCGGCTGCCCGGGTCGGGCGCCGGGCCCAGCCCCGACCGGATGCTCATCGGGTCCGAGGGGACGCTGGGAGTCATCACCGAGGCCTGGGTGCGGCTGCAGGACCGCCCCGTGCACCGCGCGTCCGCCGGCGTGCGGTTCGCCGGCTTCGAGCGCGGCGTCGAGGCGGTCCGCGCCATCTCCCAGTCCGGCCTGTTCCCCACCAACTGCCGCCTGCTGGACCCCGGCGAGGCGCAGCTCACCAGCGGCGGGGACGGCGAGCACGCCCTGCTGGTGCTGGGCTTCGAGTCCGCCGACCACGAGCCGGACGCGTGGATGGACCGGGCGCTGGCGCTGTGCCGCGAGCACGGCGGGGAGTGGGACGAGGCACGCGGGGGCGGGCGCGAGGGCGCGGTCGGCGCCTGGCGCGACGCCTTCCTGCGGGCGCCCTACCTGCGCGACACGTTCGTCGCGATGGGCGTGCTGTCGGAGACGTTCGAGACCTCGATCACCTGGGACCGCTTCCCCGCCTTCCACGAGCGGGTGATCGGGACGGTGGAGGAGGCGCTGCGCGAGGCCTGCGGCGACGGGCGGCTGAGCTGCCGCTTCACGCACGTCTATCCCGACGGGCCGGCCCCCTACTACACGTTCCTGGCCCCGGCCCGGCGCGGCGAGGAGCTGGACCAGTGGGACGCGGTCAAGACGGCGGCGTCGGACGCGGTCATCGAGGCCGGCGGCACGATCACCCACCACCACGCCGTGGGCCGCGACCACCGCCCCTGGTACGACCGCCAGCGCCCCGAGCCCTTCGCCGCGGCGCTGCGCGGCGCCAAGGCCGCGGTGGACCCGGCGGGGATCCTCAACCCCGGGGTGCTGGTCAGATGAGGATCGCCGTCCTGGGGCCCGGCGGCGTCGGCGGGTTCGTGGCGGGCGCGCTCGCGCGCGCGGGCGCGGACGTGACCGTGGTCGCGCGGGAGGAGACCGCGGCGGCCATCGCGGACCGGGGCCTGGACGTGCGCAGCGTGCTGCTCGGGGACTTCGTGGCCCGGCCGGCGGCCGTGGCGGTTCTGGAGGAACCGGTCGACGCGCTGCTGGTCGCCACCAAGGCCGGGGGCCTGGACGCGGCCTTGGACCGGGTCCACGGCGAGCCGGGCCTGGTCGTCCCCCTGCTCAACGGCCTGGACCACATGGCCGTGCTGCGCGAGCGCTTCGGGCCCGAGCGGGTCGCGGCCGGGACCATCCGCATCGAGGCCGACCGCCCGGCCCCCGGCCAGGTGGTCCACACCAGCCGGTTCCTGCGCGTCGACCTGGCGGCGGACGGTGGGCGTCTGGGACCGGAGCTGGAGGCGCTGGCCGCCGCGCTGGAGGCGGCCGAGGTGCCGGCGCGGATCATGGACACCGAGGCCGCCGTGCTGTGGGGCAAGCTGGTCCGCCTCAACGCGCTGGCCTGCACGACCAGCGCCTACGACCTGCCGCTGGGCCCGATCCGCTCCACGCCCGAGCTGCGCGCCGACCTGGTCGCCGCCGTGCAGGAGGCGGCCGCGGTGGCCCGGGCGGAGGGCGCGAGCGTCGAGCCCGGCAACGTCATGGGCGAGCTGACCGACGCGCACGCGGAGCTCAGCTCCTCCATGCGCCGCGACATCGCGGCCGGTCGCGAGCCGGAGCTCGACCAGATCCCCGGCGCGGTCCTGCGCGCCGCCGCCCGCCACGGGCTGGCCTGCCCGACGATCGCCCGGCTCACGCTGCAGGTGGCGCGGCGGGCGGGGATCGAGCCGCCGGCCTCGGCGCTGGGCTAAGGGTCAAACAGCAGCATCGAGGGGGTCGAAGCCGGGCCGGCGCCCAAGATTTTCGGCACCGTCCTGCATAGGAGTCGGATACCGACCTCTAGGTAGGACAGTGGCGCCGCTCTCGCCCGGACCGACCCCTCGATGCTGCTGTTTCGAACCCTGACCGCGGCGCCTAGTCGATCACGCGGCCGACGGTCACGCTGGTGACGCGCATCGTCGTCCGCGAGATCGAGAACGACGTGACGATCCGGCCCGGGAGCTCCTGGCCGATGACGCAGTTGCGGAACCCGAACTGGGTGCGGCACACCTCGCCCCGCAGCACCGCCCGCAGGTAGGTCTCGCTGGTGCCCACACCCACTCCCTGCGCGGTGCGCGCCGAGCGCCCGCGGGTGAAGAAGTTGAACACCTGGCCGTTGGAGTCGAACATCGAGACCGTCACCTCGCCGTAGCGGAACTCGGTGTAGCGGCCGAAGATCTCGCTGCGGGGATGGCGGACGGAGTCGGGCGGGCCAAGCCGCGCCTCGACCTGGGCCCCGGTCATGCCGAGGCGGGCGCCGAGCATGCCCTGCTGGGGAACGATGATGGCGGCGGCGGCCGCCGGGACGGCCAGGGACGCGACGAGCGCGAGGAGGAGGTATCGAAGGATTCGCATGGCCGCGAGCATGTCAGACTGACCGGCGTGTCGAACCCCGAGGCGAAGAACTTCGAGGCGATCTCCAAGGCCAAGGCGGCGCACAACCGCTCCTGCCCGTTCCCGCCCCACACGGTCAAGATGAACCCGTTCGAGATCGAGCGGATGGGCTGGGAGGAGGGCGACACGATCGCGGGGCTGGTGCTGGAGGCCGACGGCGCCATCGGCACCGGCGCCTTCCGGCTGGTGTGCGACGGCATGGAGCCGCCGGAGCTGGAGATCGACGAGGAGGTCACGATCGAGGCTCCCGCCGAGCCGCTCGTGGTCCCCGCGGGGCCCCGCCGCGAGGGCGACCCCTACGCGTGAGCTCGCGGGTCCACTCCTACGAGGCGCAGGTCGCCTGGACGGGGTCGACCGCCGAGGGCTACGAGCACTACGACCGCGGGCACACGGCGACGTGCCCGCCGGCGCAGGACGCGCTGGACCTGTCCGCCGACCCGGCCTTCGGAGGCGACCCGGCGCGGCTGAATCCCGAGCAGCTTCTGGTGGCGGCCGCGTCCTCCTGCCAGATGCTGTCCTTCCTGGCCGCGGCCGCCCGCGCGCGCATCGACGTCCGCGGCTACCGCGACGAGGCGACCGGGACGATGGACGAGGGCGACCGCCCGGTCCGGATCGGGCGGATCGTGCTGCGCCCGCGCATCGAGGTCGCCGCCGGGCCGACCGAGGAGCGGGTGCGCGACCTGTGCGAGGTCGCCCACCTGCACTGCTTCGTGGCCAACTCCCTGCGCACCGAGGTGGTCGTCGAGCCCGAGGTCGAGTTCGCCGGTGGCTGACGAGCGCGACGTCGACGTCGTGGTGCTGGGCGGCGGCCCGGCGGGCGAGGTCGCGGCCGGGCGCCTGGGCGCCGCGGGCCTGGAGGTCGTGCTGGTGGAGCGCGAGCTGGTGGGCGGCGAGTGCTCCTACTACGCCTGCATGCCGTCCAAGGCGCTGCTGCGGCCGGGCGACCTGGTGAACGAGGTGCGGCGCGTGCCGGGCGTGCAACTGGGCGACCCGCCGATCGACGTGGGCCGCGCCCTGGCCCGCCGCGACGAGGTGATCCACGACCTGGACGACTCCTCCCAGCTGCCGTGGCTCGAGCAGCGCGGGGTGGAGATCCTGCGCGGGCAGGGCCGGCTGGAGGGCGAGCGCCGCGTGCGCGTCGGAGACGAGGTGCTGCGCGCGCGCAGGGCCGTGGTGGTCGCTACCGGCTCCGGACCGCTGCTGCCCGCCATCTCCGGGCTGGCCGAGGCCGCGCCGTGGACCAACCGCCAGGCCACGACGGCGCGCGAGGTCCCCGGCCGGCTGCTGATCCTGGGCGGCGGCGTGGTGGGCGTGGAGATGGCGCAGGCGTGGTCGTCCTTCGGGGCCTCGGTGGCCCTGGTGGAAGCGGCGCCGCGGCTGCTCGGCCGCGAGGAGGAGTTCGCGGCCGAGGACGTCGCGGACGGACTGCGCGCCGCCGGCGTGGAGCTGCACCTGGGCGCGAAGGCGACGAGCGCCTCGCGCGGCGAGGGCGGCCAGGTGCACCTGGAGCTGGAGGACGGCAGCGGCCTGGCGGGCGACGAGCTGCTGGTCGCCATCGGCCGCCGTCCGCACACCGACGACCTCGGGCTGGAGACGGTCGGGCTGGTCCCGGGGGAGTCGATCGAGGTCGACGACCGCATGCGCGCCGGGCGCGATTGGCTGTACGCGATCGGCGACGTCAACGGTCGTGCGCTGCTGACGCACGCCGGGAAGTACCAGGCGCGCGTCGCGAGCGAGACGATCCTGGGCCGCGAGGCGCGCGCCACCGCCGACGGGCCCGTCTCCCCGCGGGTGATCTTCACCGACCCGCAGGTGGCGGCCGTCGGCCACACGCTCGCCACGGCGCGCGAGGCCGGGCTGAAGGTGCGCGCCGTCGACCACCCGACGTCGGGCGTGGCCGGCGCGTCCTTCGTGGGGCGCGACGCGCCGGGCACCGCGCGCCTGGTGATCGACGAGGATCGCGACGTGGTGGTCGGCGTCACGTTCACCGGCCCCGAGGTGGCGGAGCTGCTGCACGCCGCGACGATCGCCGTGGTGGGCGAGGTCCCGCTCGACCGCCTCGACCACGCGATCCCCGCCTTCCCCACGCGCAGCGAGGTGTGGCTGCGGCTGCTGGAGCGCGACGGGCGCTAGGCGCTGGCCGCTAGCGCAGCACGCGGAACGGCGCGCTCTTGGCCGCCGAGCGCCGGCCGGCGACGGTGGCGGTGAGCGTGGCGCGGTAGGCGCCGGGCACGAGCCCGCGCGCCGGGAAGGGGACGGCGTTGGTGCCCGCCCGGCGGCCCGAGCGGACCAGCGTCGAGACCTTCGCCCAGCGCCGGCCGTTGCGGCGCTCGACCGCGACGCGGACGCTCGCACCCCGCGACAGCTCGAAGCGCAGCGTCCCGCCGCGGGTCGCGCGGAAGGAGGACGGCGTGAAGCGCACGCGGCTGAGCACCGGCGCACCCTCGTCGCCGCCCCCGCCGGGGCAGCCGCCGGTGCGCTGGCGGCCGATCTCGGAGTTGATGGCGGCGGGGAAGTCGGAGTAGTTGTCCTCGCCGGACAGCTGCGCGCGCGCGTTCTCCAGCTGGTCGACGGTGAAGCGGCAGGCCGTGATGACGTGGTCGGGCTGCCAGTCGCCGCGGATCGCCGTGTAGTCGTCCACGCCGCCGCCCGGCGCAGCGGAAGCCCCGCCCACCGTCCAGCCCGCAACCACCACCGCCGCGAGCGTCCCTGCCCAGGTCCGCCACCGCATCGCCGGGCGACGATAGCCACCGCCGTTCGAATTCGTCGCGGTTCTCGCACGAAGGGCGCTTGTGTTGTTGCTAGGAAAGCTGTACAACTTTTTCATGGCACGCGCCAAGGCATCGCGAGGCTCCGCACCGGCCGCTGTCCCCCAGCGCCGGATGGGGACCAGCGAGGCCCGGACGGAGTTCACCAAGCTCGTCCGCGAGCTGTCGTCGCTGCAGGACGCCGCTCGCTCGCTGGTCGAGAACGCCATCGAGGTCGGCCCGCAGCGCCGGGGTGGCGTGTGGCTCGTCCCCGAGGTCGACGGACAGGCGGCCGTGGCTCGCATCGAGGAACTGGAGGGGACAATCGCGACGCTCGAGGACGAGCTCGAGAACATCGCGATCGGGCACATGCTGGCCGAGCGGGTCGCGGGTTCCGGCGGCGAGACCACCCCCGCCGCCGACGTCATCCGCGAGTTGGGATTCGGGGACCTCGCCGAGGGCCTGCCTGAGTGACGTACCTCGTCGACGTCCTCGACGAGGTGAAGCTCGAAGACATCCCCGCCCTTCCGGACCGGGAGGTCCAGCGCGCCGCGGCAGAGCTGCTGCGCCGGCTGCACTTCGATCCGCGAATCGGGGAGCCGATGCGCGAGCGCTTCAACCTCCGCATCCTGCGCGACTGCCGCAAGGTCGCGTTCGACCGGGCGGACTGGCGCGGCAGGCCACGCTTTCGCTTCGTCTTTCGCAACGAGCCGGACGATGGGTCCGTGGCCCGTACGACTGTGCTCGCCATCGCCCGCCGGGAGGAGCTGACCGCTTACCGCAAGGCCGCCGGGCGCCTGGGACGGCGAGGCCGTGCGTAAGCGCTCCGGCCTGAGCGTCGGCGGCCGGGTCCGCCGGGCGTCAGCCGGCCGCCAGGGTCTCGCGGTTGTCCCACAACCACCGCACTGTCTCGGCGAGCGCCTCGTCCGGGTCGGGCTCGGTGACGGTCCCGCCGATGAAGGCGACGCGCATCGCGTCATCCTCGCACCACCGGGTGTTTCCGCTTGAACCAAGTGCGAACATGTGTTCGCATGGCCTACGTCGAGCTGCACGCCCACTCCGCCTTCTCCTTCCTGGACGGGGCGTCGCTGCCCGAGGAGCTGGCGCTGGCCGCCGTGGAGCGGGGTCACGAGGCCATGGCTCTGGTCGACCACGACTCGGTGTGCGGGTCGATGGAGTGGGCGGTGGCCGCGCAGGCGACCGGCCTGCGGGCGCTGCACGGCGCCGAGCTGAGCCTCGACGACGGCCGCCACCTGACCCTGCTGGTGGAGGACGCGCGCGGGTGGGCCAACCTGTGCCGGCTCGTCACCATTTCCCATTCCCGAACCCGCGACGGCCGCCCTGGACCCCGCCGGCGGCGTCCTCGGGAGGGGGCCGTGCGGAGCACTGTCCCCCTCCCTGCGTCCTTGCCGGCGACGCCCAGGAGCGCCCCTCGTGCCGAGCCCCACGTCGCGCTGGAAGCGGTGCTCTCGCACTCCGAGGGCTTGATCTGTTTGACCGGCTGCGCCTCGCACGGCGTGCAGGACGCCGCGACCGGGCGGCTGCTGCTGGAGGCGTTCGGGCGCGACGGGCTGCGGGTCGAGCTGCAGCGTCCCTTCCTCCCCGGCGACCGAGCCCGCAACCGCGCCCGGTCGGAGCTGGCGCGCAGGCTCGGCGTCCCCACCGTCGCCACCGGCAACGTCCACGCGCACGCGCGCACGCGGGCGCCGCTGCAGGACGCCTTCGCCGCCATCCGCCTGCACGAGACGCTGGACGCCTCAGAGCCGCGGCGGCGGGGGAACTGGTCGCACGTGCTCGCCTCTCCCGCCGCCATGGCCGCGCGCTTCCCCGACCACCCCGACGCGGTGGCCGAGACGGCACGGCTGGCCGATCGCCTGCGCTTCGACCTGCGCGCCGGGCTGGGCTACCACTACCCCGGCTCCGAAGACGAGGCGGCCGGCGCCCAGCTGGCGGCGCGCTGCCGCGACGCGCTGGAGGCGCGCTACGGCCGCGGCCCCGACCACAACGCCGCCCTGGCCCGCCTCGAGGAGGAGCTGCGGGTGATCGAGACCCTCGGCCTCGCCGGCTTCTTCCTCCTGCACCACGACATGGTGGAGCTGGCGCGCGAGGTGGCGGTGGAGGTCCGGGGGCCGGACAGCGCGCGCGGAGTGCTCCCGCCCGCGCGCGGGCGGGGCTCTTCGGTGTCCTCGATCGTCTGCTACCTGATCGGCCTCTCCCACGTGGACCCGATCCGCAACAAGCTGTTCCTCGGGCGCTTCCTCAACGAGGAGCTCTCCTCCCTCCCCGACATCGACCTCGACTTCCCGCGCGACATCCGCGAGCGGCTCATCCCCCGCGTCCACGAGCGCTACGGCCGCGACCGCTCGGCGCTGGTGGCCGCCTTCCCCACCTACCGCGCGCGGGGGGCGATCCGCGAGCTGGGCAAGGCGCTCGGGCTTCCGCCCGGGGAGGTGGAGCGGGTGGCGCGCGGCTCGGAGGGCTGGTCGGCGCGCGACGTGGGCCGCGACGTCGCCGCCGCCCTGGGCGAGCGCCGCGCGCGCACCGGGCGCTGGCCCTGGCTGGTGCGCCTGGCCGGCGAGGCGCACGGGCTGCCCCGCCATCTCTCCCAGCACTCGGGCGGGATGATCGTCGCCACCCGCCCGCTGGTCGACTGCTGCCCGATCGTCCCGGCCGCCATGGAGGGTCGCCAGGTCGTCCAGTGGGACAAGGACTCCTGCGCGGACGCCGGCTTTTTGAAGATCGACCTGCTGGGGCTGGGGATGCTCTCCGCGGTCGAGCGCTGCGTGGACACGATCGCCCGCACCCGGGGCGAGCGGATCGACCTCTCCAGGATCCCCTACGACGACCCGGCCACCTACGACGCGATCCAGAAGGCCGAGACCACCGGCGTCTTCCAGATCGAGAGCCGGGCCCAGATGGCCTCGCTGGTGCGCACGCGCCCCGAGACGCTGGACGACATCACCGTGCAGGTGGCGATCGTGCGCCCGGGGCCGATCCAGGGCGGCGCCGTGAACCCCTACATCGAGCGCCGCCAGCGCCGGCGCGCGGACCCCGGCTACGAGGTCCCCCACGAGCACCCGTCGCTCGAGCCCGTCCTGCGCGACACCCTGGGGACGATCATCTTCCAGGACCAGGTGCTGGAGGTGGCGGTGGCCTTCGCCGGCTTCACGCCCGGGGAGGCCGAGGGGCTGCGCCGGGCCATGAGCCGCAAGCGCTCGGAGGCCGCGATCGCCGCCCACCGCGAGCGCTTCGTGGCCGGCGCGGAGGCGACCCACGGGGCCGATCGCGAGACGGCCGAGCGCGTGTGGGGGATGGTCGAGGGCTTCTCGGGCTTCGGCTTCCCCAAAGCCCACGGCGCGGCCTTCGGGCTGCTGGCCTACCAGTCGACCTGGCTGCGCGTGCACCATCCCGCGGAGTTCCTGTGCGCGCTGCTCAACGAGCAGCCGATGGGCTTCTACGTCCCCGACACGCTGGTCCACGAGGCCCAGCGCCGCGGCGTCGAGGTGCTGGCGCCGGACGTGGAAGTCAGCGACGCCGAGTGCACCACCGAAGCGGTTGCAGTTGACCGCGATATAGGCGGCAAAGTGCAACCGCATGCCGTGCGGATCGGCCTGGGGTTCGTGAACGGCGTGCGCAGGGAGGAGATCGAGGCGCTGGTGGCGGCGCGCGCGGCGCGGGGCGGGCGCTTCGGCTCGCTCGCGGAGCTGGCCGCGAGCGCCGGGGCCGGGCGTCCCTCCCTGGAGCGCCTGGCCTGGTCGGGCGCCTGCGACGCGCTGGCCGGAGGCGACCGCCGCGCGGCGCTGTGGGGGATCGGAGTCACCGCGACGGCCGAAAGAGCCTCCGCCGCGACCCACACGCAATTGGCCCTCTCTCTCGAAGTCCCCGTCGCCCCCAGCC
The DNA here is from genome assembly GCA_033855845.1 of Solirubrobacteraceae bacterium. Classification (GTDB taxonomy): domain Bacteria; phylum Actinomycetota; class Thermoleophilia; order Solirubrobacterales; family Solirubrobacteraceae; genus AC-38. The sequence continues at coordinate 52,340 of JAWVFR010000048.1, read as the reverse complement.
TCCGGGGTCTGACCCCCTGGCAGCGGATGCTGGCCGACTACTCCTCCACGGGCATGACCGCGGGGGAGCACCCGCTCGCGCTCCTGCGCCGTGGCCTGCCGCCCGGCGTGGCCGCCTCGCGCGACCTGCCCAGCCTCCGCCACCGCTCGCGCGTGCGAGTGGGCGGCCTCGTGGTCGCGCGCCAGCGGCCGGGGACCGCGAACGGGATCGTCTTCCTCCTGCTGGAGGACGAGCACGGCACGATCAACCTGATCGTCGGGCCCGAGGTCTACGAGCGCCACCGGCTGACCGTGCGCACCGAGCCGCTCGTCCTCGCCTCCGGGCGCCTGGAGCGCCACCCCGCCGCCGGCGGAGCCATCAACGTCCTCGTCGACCGGCTGGACCCGATCGAGACCCCCGACCTGGAACGAGCCGAGGTGCGAGAGCTGACCCAGCCCCAGCCGGCCGAGATCCCCGACTCCGAGGAAGCCGATGGGGACTTCCGCGCGGTCGCTCCGGCGGTTATGAGCTTCGGGTCCGGCCGCCGGCGCTAGATCCCCGCCCGGCGGGCGGCGCGCTCCGTCAGCAGCCGTGCCACCTCGGAGTCCTCCACCTGCGAGAAGTCGTCGTAGAACTGGCCGACCGCGAGGAACTCGGGCGGCTCGACCACCTCGACCGCGCAGACCTCCCAGCGCTCGGCCAGCTCGCGCAGGCCGGGGCCCGAGGCCACCGGCACCGCCATCACCACCCGGGAGGCGTCCTGGCGGGCCACCGTCTCCAGCGCGACCGCCATCGAGCGCCCGGTGGCCAGCCCGTCGTCGACCACGACCACGCAGCGGCCGGCGATCGGCTCGCGCTCGCGCCCCGCCCGCAGGGTGCGTGCCTGCTCGCGCGCCAGCTGCAGCTGCGGGTCCACCAGCTCCCGCGGCAGCCCCGGCGGCAGGACGACGCCGTCCTCGCTGACCGCGCCCAGCGCGTACTCCGGGTGGGCCGGATGGCCGACCTTGCGCACCACCAGGACGTCGAGCGGCACCCCCAGCGAGTCCGTCACCTCCGCCGCCACCGGCACCCCGCCCCGGGCCAACCCGAGGACGAGGACATCGGCCGGCAGATCCGGCAGAACCGCGGCGAGCCGGCGACCGGCCTGCGCGCGGTCGGCGAACGAGCGCGGATGCCCCATCGCGCTCACCGTAGCGCGGCCCGCGCCGGGGCGCCACAGGGGTCGAGCGGTGTATGTTCCGGCGCCAGATGGGTGCGCTCCTCTTCATCGGGACCTGGGTGCTGCTGGGCCTCCTCGTCGTCTTCGTCGCGATGAGCGGCGGGCCGCGCGGCGCGCGGGCGGCGCTCTACGGCCAGGGCAAGGGAACCCGCCGCACCGTCGGGATCGTCCTGACCGCCCTCTTCGTCGGCATGGGCATCGCCGTGCCCGCCGCGGTGATCGCCGGCAACAAGGAGCAGGACAAGGCCGGCCACGCCCGCGTGAAGCTGACCGCCGCCCAGCAGCGCGGCCGCGAGCTGTTCGGGCAGGTCTGCCAGCAGTGCCACACCCTGGCCGAGGCCAACGCCGTCGGCAAGGTGGGGCCGGACCTCGACAAGATGAAGCCCCCCAAGGCCCTGGTGCTGGACGCGATCGTCAACGGCCGCGCCCAGGGCGCGGGGACCATGCCCGCGGGCCTCTACACGGGGCGCGACGCGGAGGACGTCGCCTCCTTCGTCGCCGCCGTCGCCGGCCGGCAGTAGTCATGGACGAGGCGCGCGCACGCGAGCTGCTGGCGACCGAACGCGCACGGATCGAGCGCGCTCTGGCCGAGATCGAGCGCCCGGCCCAGGACGAGGAGCTCTCCCACGTGGACCAGCACCTCGCCGACGCGGGCACGGAGCTGTTCGAGACCGAGCGCGACGCCGGCCTGGCCGCGCAGCTGCGCGAGGAGCTGGCCGCCGTCGAGCGCGCCGAGCAGCGTCTGGCCGCCGGCACCTACGGCCGGTCCGTCGAGAGCGGCGAGCCGATCCCCGACGAGCGCCTCGAGGCCATGCCCACGGCCGAGCGCACGGTCGAGGAACAGGCACGCTACGGCGGCTGAAAGTCCGTCCGAGCGCTCCATAACACTGCGCACATCGATTGCCGTCATCAGGCCGCTGGTACGATGCGCCCCGCCAGACCGCTGAATTCCCGTGCCGGACGCGGGAAGCGGGGGACCCGGAGTTCGGGGCGAGTCGCGCCATCGGCGCGTAGCGCAGCTCTTTCAGCGCAAGCCCGTCAGCTAACCCCGCAAGCACCCGAAAGAGAATGAGTCAACGACAGGCACACGCACGCGTGGAAGTGGAGACACCTCCGCGCCGAACGGTAACCATCACCGGCCGCCCCGAGCGGGCGGTGCAGCGCCACCTGCGTGTCGTCGAGATCGACCGCCGCCGCCCGCCGCGCCGTCCCGTGGAGCGCCTCGGCCCGCGCCCGGACAAGATCGCCATGTGGGCGGTCTTCATGGCGCTGTTCTTGATCCTCGTCGTATTGCTGTCCGGATAGCCCGCAGACGCGCCGGCGGCGTCCTCGGGAGTCGGCCGTGCGGAGCACTGTCCGACCCCCTGCGTCCTGGCCGGCCCGCCTGCGGACTGATCCGGGGTTTATGAGCGTGCGTAGAAGTGGAGAAGACGTCTTGAAAAGGGGTCTTCAACCGCGATAGACTAATCAATCGTAAGAAGCCCTCCTCCAAAGCGCCTCTCCTCCCTCCCCCACCCGAAAGACAGCCTCATGCCGAAGACCGAGATGAGCAGGTTCCACATTCACGACGAGCTCTCGGCTCCCGAGGGCTCGGTCCCCGTCCTGAAGGGCGCTCTGGCCACCGGCGGCCAGCTGCCCAACTTCCTCGGGGTCCTCGCCGGCTCCCCCGCCGCCCTGCGCGGCTACGCGCGGTTCCGCAGCGAGTTGCGTCACGGTGAGCTGGACCTGGCCACCATCGAGCGCATCGCGCTCGCCGTGGCCGAGCACCATGGCTCCCAGCCCGGCATCGCCATGCACTCGCGCATGGCGCGGACCGCGGGCCTGGGCCTCGACGAGGTCGCCATGGCCCGGGAGTTCGACTCCCGCGACGAGCGCCAGGCCGCGCTGCTGCGGTTCCTCAAGGCCCTGGTCAAGACCGGCGAGCGCCCCCCCGTGCACCTGCACGAGGAGGCCCGCGAGGTCGGCTGGAGCGACGAGCAGCTCCTCGAGGCCATCGCGTACCTCTCGCTGGAGTCGTTCATCGCCCTGGTGAACGTGGCCGGCGAGGTGCCGGTCGACGGCTCCGCCGAGGAGTCGCGCACGTCGACCCTGCGCGCCGCGTAGAGGTCATGGGCGCCGAGCCCACCGCCTGCTGCCCGTACTACCACCAGGCGGTGGAGCTCATCGGCAAGCGCTGGACGGGCGCCATCGTCGTGGTGCTGCTGGACGGCCCGCTCCGCTTCTCGCAGGTGGGAGCGGCCGTCCCCCAGCTCTCCGACCGGCTGCTGTCCGAGCGGATGAAGGAGCTGGAGGCCTGGGGCCTGGTGGAGCGCCGCGTGGTGGACGGCCCGCCGACCCGCGTGGAGTACGGCCTGACGGTCATGGGCCGGGAGCTGGAGCCCGCTCTCAGCGAGCTGAAGGCCTGGGCCCGGCGCTGGCTGGACCGCGAGGCCGCCCGGGCCATCGCCTCCCGATAGTCTCGGGCCGCAACGCATCTCGACCTCCCGGGAGGGCACCGTGGCCGACCAGCCCCTGACCGCCGACGACGTCCAGGCCATCGTCGACGAGCGCAAGATCCGCTTTATCCGCTTCTGGTTCACGGACGTCCTGGGCCAGCTGAAGTCCTTCTCGATCAACGCCGCCGAGCTCGAGGACGCGTTCGAGGGCGGAATGGGCTTCGACGGCTCCTCGATCACCGGCTTCAATGCCATCGAGGAGTCGGACATGATCGCCCAGCCCGACCCGACCACCTTCAACATCCTCCCCTGGCGCCCGGAGGAGCAGGGCGTCGCGCGGATGTTCTGCGACGTGCTCACGCCCGAGCGCACGCCCTACGAGGGTGACCCGCGCCACGTGCTGCGCCGCGCGCTGGAGCGGGCCTCGGCCATGGGCTTCGACCGCTTCAACGTCGGGCCCGAGCTGGAGTACTTCTACTTCCGCGACAGCAAGGGCACCGACGTCCTGGACGAGGGCGGGTACTTCGACCTCACCACGCTGGACGCCGGCTCGGACCTGCGCCGCGAGACCGTCCTGGCGCTGGAGCAGCTGGGCATCCACGTGGAGTACTCCCACCACGAGGTCGGGCCCTCCCAGCACGAGATCGACATGCGCTATGCCGACGCGCTGAAGATGGCCGACGACTGCATGACGTACCGCATCACGATCAAGGAGTTCGCGCTGAAGTACGGCTACCACGCGACCTTCATGCCCAAGCCACTGTTCGGCGAGAACGGCTCGGGGATGCACACGCACCAGTCGCTGTTCGCCGGCGGGCGCAACGCCTTCTTCGACGAGAACGACCAGTACTTCCTGTCCGACGTGGGCAAGGCGTTCATCGCCGGCCAGCTCAAGCACGCGCGCGAGATCTGCTCGATCTTCGCCCAGTGGGTGAACTCCTACAAGCGCCTGGTCCCGGGCTACGAGGCCCCGGTCTACTGCGCCTGGTCGCGCCGCAACCGCTCGGCGCTGGTGCGGGTGCCGCTCTACCACCCCGGCAAGGAGCAGGCCACGCGCATGGAGCTGCGCTGCCCGGACCCGGCGTGCAACCCGTACCTGACCTTCGCCGTCCTGCTCCAGGCGGGGCTGGAGGGCATCGAGAAGGGCTACGAGCTGCCCGAGCCGATGGAGAAGAACCTGTACCACTTGTCTCCCGACGAGCGCCGGCGCCTGGGCATCGAGCAGCTGCCCGAGACCCTGGGCGAGGCGATCGAGCTGACCTCCGAGTCCGAGCTGGTGCTGCGCACGCTGGGCGAGCACATGTTCAACCGCTACGTGGAGATCAAGCGCCAGGAGTGGGAGGACTACCGCGTCCAGGTCACCCCGTGGGAGCTGGAGCGCTACCTGCCTGTGCTCTGAAGCTCGCGCGTCTCCGCGAGGCGGTCCGCCTCGGGATGGAAGCGCTCGCGGCGGTCGATCGACTTGCTCAGGGTCGAGGGCCACCAGACGCGCGGGCCCAACTCGAAGACCAGGGCGGGGACCAGCAGCACGCGCACGATGAAGGTGTCCAGCAGGACGCCGAACGCGATGGTGAAGCCGATCTCGGTCAGGGCCACCAGCGGCAGGATGGCCAGGGCGCTGAACGTCCCCGCCAGCACGACGCCGGCCGAGGTGATGACCCCGCCGGTCACCGCCAGCCCGCGGACCATGCCCTGCCGCGTCCCGCCCTTCAGCGCCTCCTCGCGCACCCGGGCCATCAGGAAGATGTTGTAGTCGATGCCCAGCGCCACCAGGAACACGAACGCGAACAGGGGCAGGCTGGGGTCCATCCCCGCGAAGCCGAACACGTGCTCGAAGAAGAACGCCCCCACGCCCACGGCGGCGGCGTAGGAGGCGATCACCGTCCCGATCAGCAGCAGGGGGAGCAGCACCGCGCGCAGCAGGGCCATCAGGACCAGCGCCACCACGACCAGGACGATGGGCGGGATCACCTTGTTGTCGCGGGCGGCGGAGACGCGCAGGTCGCGCTCCTCCGCCGTCGGGCCGCCCAGCAGCGCCCCCGCGCGATGGATCGCGGCGCGCAGCCGCGGCACCGCGGCGAACGCCGAGTCCGAGTAGGGGTCCGCCTTCAGGGTCACGTCGAAGCGCGCGCCCGGCGGACCGACGTCGACCGGGCCCAGCCGTGCGACCTCCGGGCGCCGGGCCAGCGCCGCGCGCACCGCCCCCGCCCGCGCCGGGTCGCGCACCACCACGGTCGAGGGCGCGCTGCCGCCGGCCGGGAAGCCCTTCTGGAGCAGCTTCTGGCCCTCCACCGACGCCACCGAGTCGCGGAACGAGTTGCCGCTGGTGAGGCTGGAGTTCAGGTCGATGAGGCCGATCGACATCACCGCCAGCAGCGCGAGCGCGCCCACCCAGACCCGCCGGGGCCGCAGCGCGACCCGCTCGGCGATCCGCCGCCAGGCGCCGTGCGTCTCGTCCGCTCCCTCGTCGCCGTAGTGCGGCACGAAGGGCCAGAACGCCCGGCGGCCGCAGATCGTCAGCAGCGCCGGGAGGACCGTGAGCATCGAGATCATCGCCATGGCCACGCCCATCGCCCCGATGGGGCCCAGGCCGGCCGTGCCGTTGACCTGCGCCAGCGTGAGGACCAGCAGCGCGGCGATCACGGTTAATCCGGAGGCCAGGATGGCCGGGCCCGCGCGGCGCAGCGCGAGCGCCATCGCCTCGTGCTTGTCCTCGTGGCGGCGCAGCTCCTCGCGGTAGCGCGCCACCAGCAGCAGGGCGTAGTCGGTCCCCGCCCCGAAGACCAGCACCAGCAGCACGCCCGCCGACTGGCCGTTGACCGTCACCCCCGCCTCCGCGATCCCGTAGCCCGCGGCGCGGGTAGCCGTCTCGGCCACGGCCACCGCGAACATCGGTATCAGCCAGAAGATCGGGCTGCGGTAGATCGCGATCAGCAGGAAGAAGACAAGCGCGGCCGTGGCGACCAGCAGCGTCCCGTTGATCTGGCCGAAGACCTCGATCGCGTCGGCCGAGAACCCCGCCGGGCCGGTGACCCGGACCTGCAGGCCCGGCGGCGCGCCCGCCTGGACGCGGTCGCGCACCTGCTTCACGGCCTCGCGCAGCAGGTCGCCCTGGCCGTGGACGTCGCGCAGCGGAGTCACCAGCAGCGCGGTCGTGCGGTTGGGCGAGACCACGGGCGGCCCGGTGGGATTGGCCTGTCGCGGGGGCCGCGCGTTCAGCGACGCCCGGTCCCGGGCGAGCTTCCCCAGGTCGGCGCCGGTGAGCCCGCCGTCGCGGTGGTAGACGATCACCGCCGGTATCACCTTGCCCGACCGGAAGCGCCTGACCTGGTCGAGCACCTGGACCGACTCCGCCTTCCCGGGCAGGTAGGAGACGGGGTCGTTGCGCTGGACCTTGTCGAACTTGTTCGCGACCGAGCTGGCGCCGCCCAGCACGGCGATGGCCAGCACCAGGACCACCCACTTGGCCCGGCGTCCGGCCGGCAGCGTCAGCCACTTGCTCATGGCGGGATCCTACGTAGGCCGGTCAGGCCAGCAGGGCGAGGAGCTCGTCCGGCTCGGTCACGGGGCGCAGGCACGTGAAGCTCTCGCACACGTAGGCGGCGGCGCGGCCGTCCACGGGTGTGCGGCCCTCCAGGAGCGGGACGCCGCCGTCCCCGTCGCGCGTCCCGGCCAGCACGACGTAGGGCCGGTGCGCGCCGCGGACCGCGCGCTCCAACGGGGCCAGGTCGTCCCCCACCAGGGCGACCTCGCGGACCGGGGACACGTAGAAGGCCAGCGCCTGGAGCAGGTGCGCGAAGGCCTGGGGATGCTGGGGCGCGACCTCGTGCACCAGGCGCAGGGCGCCCAGGGCCTGGCGCTCGTACTCGCGCTCGCCGGTGAGGGCGGCCAGGCGCAGCAGGCCGAGCGCCGCGCTGGAGGAGCCGCTGGGGATCGGGGTGTCTTCGAGATCCTTGCGCCGCGCGGCGAGTTGCTCGTGGTCGGTCGCGGTGGAGAAGAACCCGCCGCGCTCGGGATCCCCGAACGCGGCGACCATTACGTCGGCCAGCTCGCGCGCGGCACCGAACCACCGCGGATCGAACGTGGCCTCGTAGAGGGTGAGCAGCGCCTCGATCAGGTAGGCGTGGTCCTCCAGGTAGCCGTCCAGGCGCGCGCGGCCTTCCTTCCACGTGCGCCGCAGGCGGCCCCGCTCGTCGCGCAGCTGCGACAGCAGGAACTCGGCGGCGCCAACGGCCGCGTCCACATAGTCCGGGCGCTCCAGCGCGGCGCCCGCGTCGGCCAGGGCGCCGATGGCGAGCGCGTTCCAGGAGGTCAGGCGCTTGTCGTCCAGGCCGGGCCGGACCCGGCGCTCGCGCTCCTCGTAAAGCTGCGTGCGGATCTCGTCGGCGTCCGGCGGCCGGGGCCCGCGGGCCTCCAGGACGTTCGCGCGCCCCTCGAAGTTGCCCCGCTCGGTGGCCCCGAACCAGGCGATGGCGTCGCCGGCGCGGTCTCCCAGCAGCGCCCGCAACTGCTCCAGCGTCCACACGTAGTAGCGGCCCTCCTCGCCCTCGGAGTCCGCGTCCAGCGCGGAGAAGAAGCCGCCCTCGGGACCGCGCATCTCTCGCAGCATCCAGTCCAGCGTCTCGGTGGCGACGCGCCGCAGGTCCTCGTCGCCGGAGACCAGCCACCCGTGCAGGTAGGCGCGGGCCAGCAGCGCGTTGTCGTAGAGCATCTTCTCGAAGTGCGGGACGGTCCAGGTGGCGTCGACCGCGTACCGCGAGAAGCCGCCGCCCACCTGGTCGTAGATGCCGCCCGCGGCCATCGCGCGCAGTGTCCCCAGCGACATCTCGGTCTCGCCGCGGGCCAGCAGCAGCTCGATCGCGGAGGCCGGCGGGAACTTCGGCGCGCCGCCGAACCCGCCGTTGACCGCGTCGTAGGCGGCGCGCAGAGCGGCCACCGCCTCATCCACCGCCCGGGGCTCGATCGGCTGCGACGACGGGCTCAGGCGCGCGCCGCCGCTCAGGCGCTCGACGATGCGCCCTCCCCCGGCCCGGATCTCGTCGCGGCGGTCGTCCCACGCCTTGGCCACGCCCTCGAGCACCATCATCCAGCTGGGCATGCCCCCGCGCGTCTGCGGCGGGAAGTAGGTGCCGGCGTAGAACGGCACCTGCTCGGGCGTGGTGAACGCGTTCAGCGGCCAGCCGCCGCGGCCGGTCATGGCCTGGACCGCGTCCATGTAGATGGCGTCCACGTCCGGGCGCTCCTCGCGGTCCACCTTCACGCATACGAAGCGCTCGTTCATGTAGGCCGCCACCTCGGGGTCCTCGAAGGACTCGCGCTCCATCACGTGGCACCAGTGGCAGGCCGAGTAGCCGATGGAGATCAGCAGCGGCACGTCGCGCTCGCGGGCCTCCGCCAGCGCCTCGGGGCCCCACGGCCGCCAGTCCACGGGATTGTCGCGGTGCTGGAGGAGGTAGGGAGAGGTCTCGTGGGCGAGCGCGTTGGCCATCCCGTGAGAGGCTACCCGCGCCCCGCCCAGCGATTCCCGACCCAGGAGGAACCGATCGATGTCCCACCACCGCGAGATCGTCACGGCCATGGGCGCCCCGGCCGCCGTCGGCCCCTACTCCCACGCCGTGCGCGCCGGCGGACTGCTGTTCTGCTCGGGCCAGGTCCCGCTGGACCCCGACACCGGGGAGCTCGTCGGTGACGATCCCGCCGAGCAGACGCGGCGCTGCCTGGAGAACCTGGCCGTGGTCTGCGCCGCGGCCGGCACGGCGCTGGAGGAGGCGGTGCGGCTGACGATCTACACCACCGACATGGACTCCTTCGGCGCGATCAACGAGGCCTACGGCGAGCGCTTCGCGGGCGACCCGCCCGCCCGCGTGACGGTCGGCGTGTCCGCCCTGCCCAAGGGCGCCACGGTCGAGATCGACGCGGTGGTCGCGCTGACGGGCTGATGGCCGGGCGCGAGGAGATCGGCGAAGAGGCGATCGCGCGGGCCCGCGCGGCGGGCGCCGGGCTGGTGCGCCGCACTCCGGTCCTGACCTCGCGCACGCTCAGTGAGCGCTGCGGGGGCGAGATCGTGCTGAAGGCCGAGAACCTCCAGCGCACCGGGTCCTTCAAGCTGCGCGGCGCGCTGGCCAAGCTGGCCGCCCTGGGCGAGGAGTGCGCCGCGGGAGTGGTCGCCGGGAGCGCCGGCAACCACGCCCAGTCGGTCGCGTACGCGGCGCGGGCGCGCGGCGTGCGCTGCGAGGTCTTCATGCCCGCCGACGCCTCGATCGCCAAGACCGAGTCCGCCGCCGCCCTGGGCGCGCAGGTCACCGTGGTGGACGGGAACGTCGACGACTGCGTGGCCGCGGCGATGCAGCGCGCGGACGAGGCGGGCCTGGCCTTCGTCCACCCGTTCGATGACCCCGACGTCGTGGCCGGCCAGGCCACGCTGGGGCTGGAGCTGGTCGAGGATGTGCCCGACCTGGCCCGGATCGTCGTCCCCGTGGGAGGCGGCGGCCTGGCCGCCGGCGTCGCCCTGGCGGTGAAGTCCGCCCTGCCCACGGTCGAGGTGATCGGGGTGGAGGTCGAGGACCGGGCGCTGACGATCGCCGACGGCATCGCGGTCAAGCGCCCCGGGAAGCTGACCGGACCGCTGCTGGAGCGCTGGCTGGACGGGATGGAGACGGTCTCCGAAGACGGCGTCGCCGCGGCCATGGTCACGTTGATGGAGCGCGCGAAGCTGGTGGTGGAGGGCGCCGGCGCCGTGGGGCTGGCCGCGTTGCTGGCCGGCGGCGTGGCTGCGGCCCCGCAGGGGACGACCGTGGTCGTGCTCTCCGGCGGCAACGTGGACGCCGGCCTGCTGGCCGCGGTCGCGCGCCGCCACGAGACCGAGTCCGGCCGCCGGCTGGTGCTGCTCACGCGCATCTCCGACCGCCCGGGCGGCCTGGCCGCCCTGCTGGCGGGCGTGGCCCAGACCGGCGCCAACCTGGTCGAGGTCTCCCACGTGCGCGAGGGTGTGGACCTGCACGTCCGCGAGACCGCGGTGGAGCTGGTGCTCGAGACCCGCGGCCCCGAGCACGGCGAGGAGATCCAGCGGGCGCTGACCGCCGCCGGCTACGGGCTGTCGGCGGTCACGTAGGCCCCGGAGAGGCCGCCGTCCACCATGAAGGCGCTGGCGTTGACGTAGGTGGAGTCGTCGCTGGCCAGGAACAGCGCGGCGTTGGAGACCTCGCGCGGCTCCGCGAAGCGGCCCATGGGCACGTGGACCATCCGCCGGGCGGCCTGCTCCTCGTCCTTGGCGAACAGCTCCAGCAGCAGCGGCGTGGCCACCGGGCCGGGGCACAGCGCGTTGACGCGGATGCCGCGCTTGGCGAACTCGATCCCCAGCTCCCGCGACAGCGCGAGCACGCCGCCCTTGGACGCGGTGTAGGAGATCTGCGAGACCGCGGCGCCCATTGTCGCCACGAAGGAGGCGGTGTTGATGACCGACCCGCCGCCGGCCTCCAGCAGATGCGGGATCCCGTGCTTGCAGCAGAGGAAGACGCTCTTGAGGTTCACGTCCTGCACCCGCTGCCACGCCTCCACGGAGGTGTCGAGCACGGACTGGTCGTCGGTGGGGTTGATACCGGCGTTGTTGAACAGGACGTCCACCCGGCCGAAGGCCTCGCGCGCGCCGGCATAGACGCGCTGCACGGCCTCCTCGTCGGACACGTCGGCCTGGAAGGACAGGTCGCCGGTCGCGTCCTTGGACAGGTCCACCCCCACCACCCGCGCGCCCTCCTGCGAGAACAGCTCGGCGCTGTCGCGCCCGATCCCCGAGGCGGCGCCGGTGATCACGCACACCTTCCCCTCCAACCTCCCTGGCATCAGGCTCCCTCCGTCGAGACGTAGAGGCTCTTGACCTCGGTGTAGTGGTCCAGGGCGTGGGGGCCCAGCTCGCGTCCCAGGCCCGACTGCTTGAACCCGCCGAACGGCGTGGACACCCGGACCGAGGTGTTGGAGTTGACCGAGAGCACGCCGGTCTCCAGGGCGCGGGCGACGCGCAGGGCGCGAGCCCCGTCGCGCGTCCAGATCGAGCCCGACAGGCCGTAGATCGTGTCGTTGGCGATGCGCACGGCGTCCGCCTCGTCGTCGAAGGGGATCACGCAGGCCACCGGGCCGAAGATCTCCTCGCGCGCGGCGCGGTCGCCGTTGTCCATCGGGCACAGCACCGTGGGCGCGAACCAGTACCCCGGGCCGTCGGGGGCCGAGCCGCGGATGGCCACGGGGGCGTCGTCGGGGACGAACGACGAGACCTCCTCGAGGCGCTGGGCCGAGATCAGCGGGCCCATCTGGGTGGACTCGTCCAGCGGGTCGCCCACGCGGATGGCCTCCACCGCATCCTCCAGGGCGTCCATGAAGCGGTCCAGGACGGAGCGCTCGACCAGGATCCGCGAGCGCGCGCAGCAGTCCTGGCCCGCGTTGCCGAACACGGCCATCGGCGCCGCGGCCGCCGCGCGCTCCAGGTCGGAGTCGGCGAACACGAGGTTGGCGGACTTGCCCCCCAGCTCCAGCGTGACGCGCTTGATCGTCTGCGCGGCGGCGGCGGCGATCCCGCGCCCGACCTCGGTGGACCCGGTGAACGCGACCTTGGCCACGTCCGGGTGCTCGGTCAGGCGCTGCCCGCACACGCTGCCCGGGCCGGCCACCACGTTGACCACGCCCGCGGGCAGCCCGGCCTCCAGCGCGATCTCCTCGAAGCGCAGCGCGGTCAGCGGCGTCAGCTCCGCCGGCTTGAGCACCACCGTGTTGCCCGCGGCCAGGGCGGGCCCCAGCTTCCACCCGGCGATGACGAGCGGGAAGTTCCAGGGGACGATGAGGGCGACGACGCCGAGCGGCTCGCGGAAGGTCATCGCCTCGCCTCCGGCCACCGGGATGGTGTCGCCCAGCAGGCGCTCGGGCCCCGCCGAGTAGTAGCGCAGCGTGTCGGCCACCATGCCCATCTCGCCGCGGGCGTCGCCGATCGGCTTGCCGGCGTTGCGGGCCTCCAGCACGGCGAGCTCCTCCCCGTGCTCCTCCACCGCGTCCGCCAGCCGGCGCAGCAGCGTGGCCCGGTCGCCGGGAGCCAGGGCCCGCCACGCCGGGTAGGCGGCCCTGGCCCGCGCCACGGCGGCGTCGACCTCTTCGCGGCCGGCGCGGGGGACGGAGGCCAGCTCCTGCTCGGTGGCCGGCTCGATGACGCTGAGGGTCTCGCTCACGGGCCGCACGCTACCGGCTGCAATGCACGGCGCCCCGGCCCGCCGTGCGGCGGGCCGGGGCCGGAGGGCGTACATCGCGAGCGCCGGTCAGGAGGCCGGAGAGCCCGCCGGCGCGGCCTCGTCGAGCGCATCGTCGATCGTGCGGCGCGGCCCGGTGAACTTGTTCTTCGCGGACACCAGCCACCAGACGCCGACCACGAGGAACAGCCCGCCCACCATCAGCGGCGCATAGTTGAAGGCCGACCAGTCGAACTCGTCGCGCCACGGGACGCCCGCCGGCGTGAAGGGCAGCGACAGGGCGACGCAGATGAAGGCCACCTCGGCCACCGCGACCCGGCACATCCACTTGTACTTCTTCCCCAGCGACCACGGCCCGGGCTCGAAGGAGTCACCGGCTCGCAGGCGCAGGTAGATGGGGATCGCGTAGGCGATGTAGAGCCCGATCACCGTGATCGACACCACCGCGAAGAACGCCACCGGGAAGCCCTTGGAGTTGCCCTTCAGGGCGGGCAGGGTGATGAGCAGGGCGGCCGTCGCCATCAGCATCACCGCGTTGACCGGCACGCGGTTGCGGTTGACCTTGCTCCAGATCCGCCAGCCGGGGAGCGCACCGTCGCGACTGAAGGCGAAGCACATTCGCGAGGCGCTGGTGAGGCAGCTCATGCCGCAGAACAGCTGCCCGATGGTGGAGATGATCAGGATCAGCTTCACCCAGGAGCTGCCCATGGCGCTCTGGAAGACCGCGATCGAGGTCCCGCCGCCCTTGGTCACCGCCGCCGGGTCCGCGGCCGCGAACGTGATGGCCAGCAGCACGATCCACCCGATGACGGCCGAGTAGAAGATCGACTGCCACACGCCACGCGCCGCGCCCTTGGCCGCGCCATGGGTCTCCTCGGAGATGTGGGCCGAGGCGTCGAAGCCGGTGATCGTGTACTGCGTGAGCAGGAAGCCGACCGGCAGGACGTAGTACCAGAACATGTCGATGCCGAAGCCGGAGTTGTTGATCCGCTCGGTGAACACGAAGTCGGCGCTCGCGTGCCTGTCCGGGATCACGATCAGCACGGCCACGATCACGGCGACGCCGAGCACGTGCCACCACACCGAGACCGAGTTCAGGCGCGCCACCAGGTGCGAGCCGGAGATGTTGATCACGGTGTGCAGCAGCAGGATGACGGCGAAGAGCCCGAATGTCTCGGTCAGGACGTGCGAGGTGTCGCCGAAGTTCACGAACCCCAGGTCGAGCCCGTAGAGGCCCAGCAGCGCGTTGAGGAACGTCGCCGCGGCGTAGTCAACGGAGGCGACCACGCCGACCAGGCCGGCCAGGTTGAACCATCCGGTGAACCAGCCCCACCCGGGGCCGCCGAGCTTGGCCGCCCACCAGTAGATGCCGCCGGCCGTCGGGTACTTGGAGACCAGCTCAGCCATGCAGAAGCCGATGATCAGGATGAAGAAGGAGATCAGCGGCCAGCCCCACGTGATGGCGATCGGGCCGCCGTTGTTCCACGCCTGGCCGTAGGTGGTGAAGCAGCCCGCGAGGATCGAGATGATCGTGAACGAGATCGCGAAGTTCTGGAACCCGCTCCACGCCCGCGTCAGGTCCTGCTTGTAGCCCATCTCGGCCAGGGTTCGCTCATCCTGGTCATGGGTCTCGGCCAGCTTGCTCACAGCGGCTCCACCTCCATCCCTGGGTAGGGGTAGCGCGGGGTACGCGAAAGGTACGACCAGCGATCCTTCAAGCGGGGCGAGCCTATGCCGGGCCGCGGACGGAAGTCAAGCCAGGCGCGCAAAGTGCCCGCAAACAGGGCGTTTTCAGGTCTTCGTATTCAATCTTGCGGCTTCCACCAGAGCCCCGATCACGCGGCTGGCCTCGTCCTCCTCGGGGTGCCACAGGACGCCCAGCGCGAAGCCCGGCCCGGGCCTCTCCACGGCCTCGATGATGCCGTCGTCGAGGGCCGACCACGCGCTCACGACCAGGTCGTCGCCGACCGTGTCGACGCCCTGGTGGTGGTAGCCGCTCACCTCGGCGCGCTCGGCGCCCACCGCCCGCGCCGCCAGCGAGCCGGGCACAAGGTTGACCTCGTGGCGGCTGAACTCGCCGGGCGTGCGCGCGTGGCGATCGTGGCCGACGACGTCGGGCAGGTGCTGCACCAGCGTCCCGCCGTGAGCGACGTTCACCACCTGCATCCCCCGGCAGATCCCCAGCACCGGGACGCCGCGCGCCCCGGCGGCGCGGACCAGGGCCAGCTCGTAGTCGTCGCGCACCGGCGCCACGGGGTGCGTCTCGGGCTGCCTCTCGGCGCCGTAGCGCTCCGGGTCGACGTCGCCCGCCGCCCCCGTCACCACCACGCCGTCCACCAGGTCCAGCACCGCGGCGGGATCGCGCGCGTCGTCTTCGTCGGGCACCAGCAGCAGCGCCCGGCCTCCCGCCCGGCGCACCGCGTCCACGTAGTTGATGGGAACGACCGCGGAGTCCTCCACCCACGCGCCCGAGGTCACGGTCTCCAGCGAAGCCGTGATCCCGATGGTGGGCCGGCTCACAGCCGCTCGAAGCCGCGGAAGCGCTCCCAGTCGGTGACCGCGGAGTCGAAGGCGGCCAGCTCCACGCGCGCGTGGTTGAGGTAGTGGTCGACCACCTCGTCGCCGAAGGCCTCGCGGGCGATCGCGCTGCCGGCGAACAGGTCGCGGGCGTCGCGCAGGGTGCCGGGCACGCGCGGCTTGTCGGCCACATAGGCATTGCCCTCCAGCGCCGGCTCCAGCTCCAGCTCGGAGTCGATCCCGTGCAGCCCGGCCGCGATCATCGCGCTCAGGGCCAGATAGGGGTTGACGTCGGCGCCGGGCAGGCGGTTCTCCACACGCTTGGACGGGCCGTGGCCCACCACCCGCAGCGAGCAGGTGCGGTTGTCGTGGCCCCAGGCCACCGCGGTGGGCGCGAACGACTCCGCGGCGAAGCGCTTGTAGGAGTTGACGTGGGGCGCGTAGAGCATGGTCAGCTCGCGCATCCCCGCCAGCAGCCCGGCCACGAAGCGGTCGAAGACCTCGGGCTGGTCGCCGAAGATCGGCTGGCCGTCGGAGTCCTGCAGCGAGAGGTGGATGTGGCACGAGTTGCCCTCGAGCTCGTCGTACTTGGCCATGAAGGTGATCGCGTGGCCCTCCTGGGCGGCGATCTCCTTGGCGCCGTTCTTGTAGATGGCGTGGTCGTCGGCGGTGCGCAGGACCGGTCCGTAGCGGAAGTTGATCTCGTGCTGGCCGAAGTTGCACTCGCCCTTGGAGTTCTCCACCCGCATCTCCGCCCCCATCATCGAGTTGCGGATGCGGCGGATCAGCGGCTCCACGCGCGCCGTGCCCAGCAGCGAGTAGTCGACGTTGTAGAGGTTGGTCGGCTCCAGGTCCACGTAGCGCTTGCGCTGCGCCTCCTCGTAGGTGTCGTTGAAGACCTGGAACTCCAGCTCGGTCCCGGCGGCGGCGGCCCAGCCGCGCTCGGCCAGTCGCGCCATCTGGCGGCGCAGGATCTGGCGGGGGGACGCGACCACCTCCGAGCCGTCCTCCCACTCCAGGTCCGCGAGGACGAGCGCGGTGGCCGGCAGCCAGGGGACCGGCCGCAGGGTCTCGAAGTCCGGGCGCATGACGAAGTCGCCGTAGCCGCGCTCCCAGGAGGACATGGCGTAGCCGTCCACCGTCTCCATGTCGACGTCCACCGCGAGCAGGTAGTTGCAGCCCTCGGCGTTGTTCGCCACCACCTCGTCGAGGAAGTGCCGCGCGGTGAGGCGCTTGCCCTGCAGCCGGCCCTCCATGTCGGCGATGGCGAGGAGGACCGTGTCCACCTCGCCCTGGTCGACCTGGTGTCTCAGCTCGTCGAGGGTCATGCGGCGATGAATATACGCTAGCCTCGCCATTGGTCTGGACCAATGACGTGGCGCGAGCGAATCTTCGGAGAACGGTGGAGGATCAGGGCGAGCTCCGACGTCCCCGCCCACGTGCAGATCGAAGAGCAGCTGGCCGAGCGGATCTCCTCGCGCGAGCTGTCCCCGGGCGACCGGCTGCCCTCCGAGCGCGACCTGGCCAAGGGCCTGGGCGTGAGCCGGATGACCGTGCGCCAGGCGCTCTCCTCCCTGTCGGCGCGCGGCCTGGTGGAGCGCGGCGTCGGGCGCGGGACCTTCGTGTCCCTGCGCAAGCTCGACCACGACCTCACCCGGGTCGCGGGGTTCACCGAGCGCCTGGAGCGCCAGGGCTTGGAGCCCGGCGCGATCGTGCGCGAGGTGAGCGAGCGCGAGGCCAGCTGGGCCATCGCGGCAGCCCTGGAGGTCAAGCCCGGGACGCCGGTGTTCCGCATCAAGCGCGTGCGCCTGGGCAGCGGCAAGCCGCTGGCGCTGGAGGACTCCTGGGTGCCCGCCGACACCTTCCCGGGGCTGGACGACCTGGACCTGTCGGGCTCGATCTATGCCCTGATGCGCGACGAGTACGGCCGCGAGCCGGTGCGCGCCGTGGAGCGCCTGGAGCCGGTGGTGGCCCGCCCCCACGAGGCCAGTGCGCTGAAAGTGGAGACCGGCGCGCCGCTGATGCTGATCGAGCGCACTGCCTACGCCGCGGACGGGACGCCGGTCGAGTACGCCCGCGACCGCCACCGCGGGGACCGCGCGCGCTGGATCGTGAAGGTCACCACCGACGCGCTGGTCGATGTCCCCCGGGGCTGACCCCGGGCTCGATCGCGTCCTGGAGGCCCTGGGCTCCCGGCTCGGGGAGGTGCAGGGCGAGCCGGAGCCGCTGGAGGGCGGGATCACCAACCGCAACTACCGCCTGCGGGCGGGCGGCGGCGATTACGTCCTGCGCATGCCGGGCAAGGACACCGAGCTGCTGGGGATCGACCGCCAGGCGGAGTGCCGGGCCACCGAGATCGCCGCCCGCGCGGGTGTGGCCCCCGAGGTCGCGGCCTGGCTCCCCGAGGTCGGCTGCCTGGTCACCCGCTTCGTCCCGGGCGCGCCCGTCGGCACCGAGCGCCTGCGCGAGCCGGCCGTGCTGGCCGAGGTCGCGGCCCGCCTGCGCGCGATCCACACCGGGCCCCCGCTGCCCACGGCCTTCTCCGCCTTCCGCGTCGTGGAGGCCTACCGCGACTCGGCGCTGGCCCGCGGCGCCTCCGTCCCGGCCGCCTACGACGACGCCCTGGCCCTGGCGCGGCGGATCGAGCCCGCCCTCTCCGGCCCGGGGCACGAGCCGGTCCCCTGCCACAACGACCTGCTGTGCGCCAACTTCATCGCCCAGGGCGAGCGGATCTGGATCGTGGACTGGGAGTACGCGGGCATGGGCGACCGCTGGTTCGACCTGGCCAACCTGTCGATCAACAACGAGTTCGGCGACGAGGACGACGCGCACCTGCTGCAGGCCTACTTCCAGGCGCCCGCGGACGCGCGCGGCTTCGCGTGCCTGCGGCTGTTGCGGGCGATGTCGGACTTCCGCGAGGCCATGTGGGGCGTGGTGCAGAGCACCGTCTCCGAGCTGGACTTCGACTTCGCCGCCTACGCGGACGAGCACTTTGAGCGGCTGGCGCAGACGGCCGCGGACCCGCGCCTGGAGCGCTGGCTACAGGAGGCCCATGGCGATCCGGCGTGAGCTGCCCGCCTCAGCGCGCTGCGTGATCGTGGGCGGCGGCGTGGGCGGCGCGAGCATCGCCTACCACCTGGTCAAGCTGGGCTGGAAGGACGTCGTGCTGCTGGACCGCAAGGAGCTGACCAGCGGCTCCACCTTCCACTCCGCAGGCCTGGTGGGGCAGCTGCGCGGATCGGTCTCCCTGACCAGGATGATGATGTACAGCGTCGACCTCTACCGGCGCCTGCGCGAGGAGTCCGAGTTCGATCCGGGCTGGACGGAGTGCGGCGGGCTGCGCCTGGCCTCCAGCGAAGCGCGCATGGAGGAACTGCGCCGGCAGGCGGGCTGGGCCAAGACCTTCGGCCTGCCGATGGAGCTCGTCTCGGCGGACGAGGCCAAGGAGAAGTTCCCGCTGATGTCGACCGAGGGCGTCCTGGGCGCGGCGTGGCTGCCCACCGACGGCTACCTCGATCCCTCCCAGCTCACCTACGCCCTGGCCGACGGCGCGCGCCAGGACGGGGCGCAGGTCTTCACCAACACCCGCGTGACCGCCATCGACGTCGAGCGCGGCCGGGTGCGCCGGGTGCGCACCGAGCGCGGCGACATCGACTGCGAGGTGGTGGTCAACGCCGGGGGCATGTTCGCCGCCGAGATCGGGCGGCTGGCCGGCGTGCGCGTGCCGATCGTCCCCATGGCCCATGAGTACCTGGTCACCCAACCGTTCCGCGAGCGCGGCGACAAGCACCTCCCCACCCTGCGCGACCCCGATCTGCTCATCTACTACCGCCAGGAGGGCGGCGGGCTGATCATGGGCGGCTACGAGCGCCGGTCGGCGCCCTGGGCCCTGACCCGCGACGGAGTGGGGCTGGACGCCATCCCGCCCGACTTCAACGGCCGCCTGCTGGAGGAGGACTGGGACCGCTTCGAGGAGATCGTCGAGAACTCCAAGCGCCGGGTGCCGGCCATGGACGAGATCACGGTCACGCGGCTCATCAACGGCCCCGAGGCCTTCACCCCCGACGGCGAGTTCTGCCTCGGGGAGTCCGCGGTGCGGGGCTTCTTCGTGGCCGCCGGGTTCTGCGCGCACGGGCTGGCCGGCGCGGGCGGCATCGGCAAGGTGATGGCGGAGTGGATCGCGGAGGGCGAGCCGAGCCTGGACCTGTGGCACATGGACATCCGGCGCTTCGGCGCCCAGTACCGCTCGCCCCGTTACACCCTCGCGCGCACCAAGGAGGTCTACGAGACCTACTACGACATCAAGTACCCCGGCTACGAGCGCCAGGCCGGGCGCCCGCTGCGCATGTCCGCGGTCACCCCCTGGCACGCCGAGCGCGACGCGTCCTTCGGCGAGAAGTCCGGCTGGGAGCGGGTGAACCACTACGAGTCCAACGCGGTCCGCGGCGACGAGTCGCTGCGCCCGCGCGGCTGGGCCGGCCGGCTCTGGTCTCCGGCCATCGGGGCCGAGCACCTGGCCACGCGCGAGGCGGCCGGCCTGTTCGACGAGTCCTCGTTCGCGAAGATCGAGGTGCGCGGGCCGGCGGCGGCCGAGTTCCTCGAGGGCCTGTGCGACAACCGCGTGGCCGGCGACGTGGGCCGCATCGTCTACACGCAGATGCTCAACACGCGCGGGGGCATCGAGTGCGACTTCACCGTCACCCGGCTGGACGAGGACCGCTTCTCGATCGTGACCGGGACCGCGTTCGGCAACCACGACATCGAGTGGATGCGCCGCCACCTGCCCGGCGACGGGTCGGTGGAGGTGGCGGACGTCACCGCCCAGTGGTCGTGCTTCGCCCTTTGGGGGCCGCGGGCGCGCGACATCCTGGCGCCGCTGACGCCCGACTCGCTGGAGGCCGAGGACTTCCCCTACATGTCCTGGCGCGACGTCACGGTCGGCGACGTCCCCGTGCGGGCGCTGCGGGTGACGTTCGTGGGCGAGCTGGGCTGGGAGCTGTACTGCCCCACCGAATACGGCCTGACCCTGTGGCGCACGCTGTGGGAGGCGGGCGAGCCGCACGGGCTGGCGTGCGGGGGCTACCGGGCCATCGACACCATGCGTCTGGAGAAGGGCTACCGGGTCTGGGGCGCGGACATCACGCCGGACGAGACGCCCTACGAGGGCGGCGTCGGGTTCTGCGTGAAGCTGGACAAGCCGGGCGGGTTCATCGGTCGCGACGCCCTGGTGCAGGCGCAGGAGCGCGGCCCGCGCGTGAAGCTCTGCTGCCTGACACTGGCCGACCCGCGCTCGGTGGCGCTGGGCAACGAGCCGATCCGGGTGGACGGCGAGGTGCGCGGCCGCGTGACCACCGGCGGCTACGGGTTCAGCGTGGAGCGCTCGATCGCCTACGCCTATCTGCCGCCCGAGCACGCCGCGCCCGGGACGGAGGTCGCGGTGGAGATCTTCGACGAGTGGATCGAGGGCGAGGTCGCCCGCGAGCCGCTCTTCGATCCCGAGGGCGCGCGGGTGCGCGCCTAGCCGGCGCGGCGACCGCGCCGGCCCGCGGCCAGCAGCCCCGCAAGGATGTGCTCGGTCCCCGCCAGGTGCTCGCGGGCGGCCTTGACCGCCCGGGTCGCGTCGCCGCGCTCCAGGGCGCGCACCAGACGGGCGTGCTGAGCGTTGGACCGGGTCAGGACCTCTTCGGGATGCGGCACCGCGGCGATCAGCTCGCCCATGTCGCCCTGCACCTCCGTCATCGCCGTGACCAGCCGCGGCGAGTGGGCGGCCTCCGCCACGGTCACGTGGAAGCGCATGTCGGCGCGCCGGTAGGCGTCGAAGTTCTGCGCCTCGGTCATCCTGTCCACGCAGGACTGCATGCGATCGACGTCGTCGTCCTCGGCGCGCTCGGCGGCCAGCACCGCCGCGCCCACCTCGACCGCCACCCGGTAGTCGAGCACCGCGCGCATGCGGCGTGCGGACGGGCGGGGCGTCTTCTTGGAGGCCAGCGGCGGCTCCTCGGAGACGAACGTGCCACCCATCCGCCCGCGGATGGAGACCAGGTGCCCGCTCTGGACCAGGGTGATGATCGCCTGGCGCAGCGTGGAGCGCGAGATGCCCAGCTCGCCGGCCAGCTCGCGCTCCGGTGGCAGGCGGCTGCCGGGGGCGAGCAACCCCAGGCGAATCCCGTTGCCCAGGCGCTCGACCGTCTCCTCAAACGTGGTGGGCGGCGAGACCGGCTCGAACACCGTCGCCACCGCGACGCTCCTCCGCTCCATGAGCAGGAAAAGGTAGCTGCTTTGAGCCTTTTGGTGTGAAACCCTTGAGCAACACTTATTCCCAATACCTGATTCCGGGGAATCGAGCTACGACGGGCGGCCGTGGGAATCGGCGGCCAGGGCACCGATCACCGTCTGCAGCCACGCCCGCTCGTCCTCGTCGGCGGCGCGCACGCGCCTCCGGGCCCAGTCCGTGACGGCGTCGCGGCTGCCCACGGCCAGGATCGGGCCGGTCACCGCGTAGCGCCCGTCGGCCAGGACCGCGAGAGCGCCGGGGCAGTCGCGGCGCAGGCGCAGCAGGTCGACGACGGGCTGGCCCTTCACCTCCCGGGGACGGCCGGCGTCGGGCGCCTTGGCCGGCCACGGGCCGGCGGTGAACACCGCGGCCCGCCCGCGCGGCGGGGGCACCGGTCGCGCCGTCTGGCCGGTGGGGCCCGTGCGCCAGCGCTCCACCAGGCGCGGCATGTCCCGCGAGGCCTCCTGGCGCACCAGCACGTGCAGGCGGTCGCCGGCGCGCAGGCGCGTCGAGCCGCGCGGCGGCACCGCTTGCTCGTCGCGCACGATCAGGTTCACGACCGCGTCGCGCGGAAGCCCCAGCTCGCGCACCCGCGCGCCCACGGCGGCATCGCCCTCCTGCACCTCGTGCTCCAGGACCTCCGCCCCCATCCGGCGCACCGTGCCCACCTCGACCAGCGGCCGCGGCAGCGCCGGCTCGCTGGTGGTGACGCCCAGTACCCGGGCCAGCGGCTCGAACGTCGCGCCCTGCAGCAGGGTGGAGAGCAGGACCGCGAAGAACACGAGGTTGAAGATCTCCTGTCCCTCCCCCACGCCGGCGATCACCGGGAAGGTGGCCAGGACCACGGGGACCGCGCCGCGCAGGCCCGCCCAGCCCAGCACGACCTGCTCGCGGAGGCTGAATCCGAACGGGATCGTGGCCACGAAGGCGCCCAGCGGGCGCGCCACGAAGGCCAGGACCAGCGCGATCGCCGTCCCCTCCAGCGCCACGTCCGCGAGCTGGCTGGGAAACACCAGCAGCCCCAGGCTCAGGAACAGCGCGACCTGCGCCACCCAGGCCACGCCGTCGTGGAAGCTGGTGACGGTCTGGCGCGCCGGGAGGGCGGCGCTGCCCATGGCCAGGCCGGTGAGGTACACGGCGAGGAAGCCCGAGCCCTCGAGCACGCCCGCGCCTCCGTAGGCGAGGGCCGCCGTAGCCAGGGAGGCGACCGGGTACAGGCCGGCCGTGGCCAGCCGCGCGCGGCGAAACCCCTGCACCGCCAGCCACCCGACCGCCACGCCCACCACGGCGCCGATGCCCAGCTGGCGGACCAGCAGCTCGGCCATGTCCAGCAGGCCGTAATCGGGGTGCTTGATCCACTCGATGAACCCGAGCACCAGCAGCACGGCTACGGGATCGTTGAGGCCGGACTCCGCCTCCAGCGTGCGCGCCACCCGGCGGCGCAGCGTGGACCCGCGCAGCATCGCGAAGATCGCCGCGCCGTCGGTGGAGGCCACGACCGACCCCAGCAGCAGGGCCTCCAGCGTGGAGAAGTGAAACCACCACGTGGCGACCAGCCCGGTGATCGCCGCGGTGACCAGCGTGCCCACCGTGGCCAGGCTGAGCGCCGGCGCCAGCACCGAGCGGACCTCCTGCAGGCCGGTCCGCAGGCCGCCGTCGAACAGGATCAGGGCCAGCGCGATGACGCCGATGGTGCGCGCCAGCTCGTAGTCGGAGAAGGCGATCCAGCCGGTGCCGTCGGAGCCGATCGCCATCCCCAGCCCCAGGAACAGGACCAGGCCCGGCACCCGCACGCGCACGGCCAGCAGGGAGGCGAGGATGCCGCCCGCCAGCAGCGCCCCCGCGATGAGGATCAGCTCTTCGTCCCGCACCCGCGGAACGATGTCAGGCCGGGCGGCCTCAGCAGGATCCGGCGAACTTCACGACGCGCCGGTAGTCCGAGACCCAAACGGTGCAGTCATCGCTCACGGCGAGATGGACCGGCTGGGTCAGGACGCCCTCCCCGAAGCTCTCCAGGAAGCGCCCGTCGGGCGCCAGCTTCACCACGCGCGCGTTGTTCGTGTCCGCCACGTAGAGGTTGCCGGCGCGGTCGGTGGCCAGTCCCTGGGGCGCGAGGAAGTCGCCGGGCCCGGAGCCGGTCTCCCCCACCGCGAGCAGCAGCCGTCCGCGGGAGTCGAACTTCTGCACGCGGTTGAGCATGTTGTCCGAGACCCACAGGTTGCCCGCGCGATCGACGGCCACGCCGAAGGGAGCGCGGAGCTGCCCGGGCCCGGCGCCGAAGCGCCCCACCTGGCCGCGGCCCACGCCGCGCGGGCTGAAGCGCTGCACGCGCCCGTTGTTCATGTCGGCCACGCTGAAGCCGCCGTCCGGACCGAGGGCGATCCCCCACGGGTTGTGGACCTGTCCCCGCCCGGCCCCCCGCGTCATGGCGTAGCGCTCGCCGATGCGCGACAGGACGTGGAACGCCTGCAGCCAGCGGCCGCGCAGCGTGTAGACCTCGATGCGGTCGTTGCCCTGCATCACGACGTACAGCCGGCCGCGGTGGACGGCGATTCCGTGGGGGGACAGCATCTGGCCGGGCAGGATGCCGCGGCGCCCGAACGCGCCCAGGAAGCGGCCGTCGCGCGTGAAGCGCTGGATCCGGTCGTTGATCGGATCGGCGACCACGACCTCGCTTCCCGCGAAGGCGATGCCACCGGGCCCGGTGCGCAGCAGGTAGGCGCGGTAGTCGGCCCGCGGGGACCCGAACTGGCCCGGGCCGGTCCCGGGCCCGCCGAACGTCCCGATCACGGCACGGCTCGCGGAGGCGGCGGGCACGGCCACCAGCCCGACGGCGAGCACGGCGACGAGGAGGAGCGCGCGGCGGGTCATCGGGGACTCTGCACGAGGGTCACGGCGTACTGCGCGCGGCGCGCGGTCCCGCCCTGGTCGTGCTGGTCGATCGTGGCCACGGCCGCGACGACGCGGCGCGCGGCGACCAGCCGCACGCCGAAGCGGTTGAGGGGGATGCGGGTGGCCGGCGCGTCGTTGGCGCGCTGGGCGAACTCGGAGGAGCCCACCACGCGGCCGCCCGCGCGCAGCACGATCCGCCCGGCGCAGTACACGAGGTCGTAGAGGGGGCAGAACAGCCGCAGCCCGGTCGCCCCGGTGAAGGGGCTGACGTTCAGGCGCCGGGTGCGGATCGGGTAGGCGCCGAGGAAGGGCTCCAGGCGCTCGATCCGATCGTTCCCGCTCATCCACAGCCCGTCGTCGGCGCCCGCGGCCAGGCCGCGGACCGGGCCGGGGACCTGGAAGTAGCCCATGTAGCCCGAGGGCAGCAGGCGCACCACGGTCCAGCGGCCCTGGTCGGTCATCGCGAACCAGACGGCGCCGCTGGGGCCCGCCGCGATCGCGCCCGGCGTCCAGCTGGTGCGGAAGGAGATCACGCGTCCCGTGGCGGGGCTGATGCGGCCGACCAGCCGCGCGCCCGGCGCGGTGAACCACATGCCGCCGTCTGGGCCAACCGTGATGCCGGCCAGGTCGCGCCCGAAGCCGGACAGCGGACGGTCGGTGACCTGGCCGTCGGGCGCCACGCGCCGCAGCGTCGCGGGGTTGGAGAGGGCGAACCACAGCGCCCCGTCCGGCCCGCGCGCCAGGGAGTCGGCCGCGGCCCCGCGGCCGGCGCCGCCCGGCCCGGACGGAGGCAGGCGCAGCAGGCCGGTGTCGGGCGCGACGCGCGCCACCGAGCCGCCCGAGCCGGCCAGCCACATGGAGCCGTCCGGGCCCGGGGCGATCGGTCCGGCGGAGCCCGCGACGGAGCGGGTGAAGTTGACGTTGCCGTCGGTGGCCATGCGGCCGACGAGGCCGGGCGCCGTGAACCACAGCCCGCCGTCGGGACCGGCCTCCACGTCCGAGCCGGCGACGGTCGGCGCGGCGAAGCGGGTCACCTGCCCCGCGGTCGTGATGCGTCCGATGACGCCGGGCCCGGCGTACCAGACGTTGCCGTCGGGACCGCGGGCGATCGCGCCACTCGCGCCCGGCGCATCCCAGGCGCGGCAGCGCTCGGCGCAGGGGGTGGCCGCGGCCGGCGCGGCGGCGGCCAGCGCGGCGAGCAGCACGAGCAGGAAAGGGAGGCGGCGCATCCCCTTCTTCATCGTCGCCTGGGGCGGGACCTTGACCCGCCGGGTCAGCGGGTGGACATGGCTCGCCTACGGCTCGCGCAGGGCCGCGCGGCGCACCTTGCCGGACGAGGTCCGCGGGAGGTCATCCACGAAGTCGATGATCCGCGGGTACTTGTAGGGCGCCGTCTGCGCCTTCACGTGGTCCTGCAGCTCGCGGGCCAGCGCGTCCCCGGCCTCGTGGCCGGGACGCAGGACCACCACCGCCCGCACCACCGTGCCGCGCTCCTCGTCGGGCGCCGAGACCACGGCGGCCTCCGCGACGGCGGGGTGCTCGACCAGAGCCGACTCCACCTCGAAGGGACCGATCCGGTAGCCGGCCGAGACGATCAGGTCGTCCGCGCGGCCCTCGAAGTACAGGTAGCCGTCCTCGTCGCGGGTCACCCGGTCGCCGGTGTGCCAGGGCCCGGCCGGCGCCGCGCCCTCGCCCAGGTAGCCCGCGAAGAAAGTCGGGTCCGTGGAGGGATCGGCCAGGACCAACTCGCCGGCCTCGCCCGGCTCCGGCGCTCCGGAAGCGGCATCGAGAGGGTCGACTCGCAGCTCCACGCCGGGCAGCGGGAGGCCCATCGACCCGGGCCGGGGCGCGACGCCCGGTGGGTTGCCGGTCAGCTGGCCCGTCTCGGTCTGCCCGTAGCCGTCGCGCACCGCCAGCCCGGTCGCCCGCTCCCATACCCGGAGGACCTCGGCGTCCAGCGCCTCGCCGGCCGCCACCAGGCTGCGCAGGCTCGCGACCGGCCGCGGCTGCGCCCGCTTGGCGATGACGCGGTACTCCGTGGGCGCCATGCACAGGACGTTCACGCCCTCGCGCTCGAGCAGTTCGAGCCGCTGCTCCGGGTCGAAGCGCGCGTCGTGCAGCAGCGCCGCGGCGCCCCGCAGCCACGGCGCGATGAACACGTTGCGCGCGGACTTCGACCAGCCGCTGGACGCCGTGCACCACACGAGCTCGCCGGGCCGGGCGTCCAGCCAGTGCTCGGCCTGCAGGCGCTGGCCGGGGAGGTAGCGCTGCGCGTGGACCACGCCCTTGGGCACGCCGGAGGTGCCGCTGGTGAACACGATCAGGCACGGGTCGTCGGTCGCGAGGTCCTGGGCCGGAGCCGGATCGCCGTCGTACAGCGACTCGTCGGGGACGGCGGCGACAGGGGTGTCGGACCGGGCCGCTTCGAGCTCGCCCAGGTTGCGCTCGTCGGCGACGATCAGCTTCGGGCGGGCCGCGTCGATCCGCAGGCGCAGGTCCTTGGCGCGCAGCTGCTCGGTGCAGGGCAGGACGACCGCGCCGATCCGGAAGCACCCGACCATGGTCAGGACCCATTCGGGACGGTTGCCGATCAGGGTCATGACCACGTCGCCCCGCCCCACGCCCCGGGCCGCGAACGTCCCGGCCAGGCGCGCGGAGCGGTCGGCCACCTCGCCAAAGGTCCACTCGCGCCGGGCGCCATCGGCGGCGACCTCCACCAGCGCCCGCGCCCGCGGGTCCGCCGCCTCGACCACGTCGCGCGCGAAGTTCATCGCGCGGCACGCTAGCGGGGCCGAGCAACGCGGTTGCACTTTGCCGCCTATATGGCGGTCAAGTGCACGCGCGCCCGTGGACCATCAGAGTCGACTGCGTCCTGGCGCGGAAGGTGGCTCGCAACACGCCGGTGTTCGTGTCGTAGCTCCACGCCCGCCGCCCCAGCCGGTGGCCGTCGAGCGTCACCCGGCAGGGAACGAAGGGCCGCTTCAGCGTGGCCAGGGAGGCTTGGAGCACGTACACGCGCGCTCGGGCGCCGACCACGCGCAGGCGCCAGCGCCGGTCGCGGCGCTCGAGCGAGTCCAGTCGCTCGGCGCGGTTGAAGCGCCCGCTGGAGGCGCCGTGCGGGAAGGCCAGGATGCGCAACGCCGGCCGCGCGTACGCCTTCACCAGGCCGGCGACGGTCCCCACCGAGGCCAGCGTGTCGACGGCGGGGTCGTGCATGGCCAGCACGGTTCCGGCCCGCGCCAGCAGCGGCAACTCGGCCAGCGGCGCGGGCAGCGTCACCTCGCGCCCGCCCTTCAGCACCGTCGCGCGCCCGAGGCGCAGGGACCCCTCGCGCTCGTCGTAGGACGCGCTGCGCCACAGGTCGACCCACGGCCCCGGCGGCAGGTATAGCCGCCGCGTCCGCGCGCCCGACTCGAGCACCGGCGCCGCCAGCAGGTCGGGCCCGAACAGCAGCTCGTCCTGGCGCGCCACCGACCGCGGGTCGGTGGGGAACGCGAGGGCCAGATGGCGGACGATCGGCAGCCCGGTCCGCTGGTAGGTGCGCGAGGCCGCCTCCAGGTAGGGCGCGAGCTGGGTGCGCAGCTTCGCGTAGCGCCGCCACACGGGCAGGACGGCCGGGCTCCAGACCTGCGAGCGCTGCTCGCGCGAGGACGCGAACGAGTAGCCGTTGGCCTGCGTGCGCATGACGCCGCTGACCGCTCCGAGCTGCAGCCAGCGGACGTTCAGCTCGTCGGTGGTGCGGCCGTTGGCCACGGCGTGGAAGCCGCCGATGTCCGACCCCTGGTAGGCGATGCCGCTCAGGCCGGTGGACAGCGCCTGGTGCAGGGCGGCGCACAGCCCGTCGGCGCAGCTCCAGTCCTCGGTCGGGTCGCCCCCCCACACGATCCTCGCCCAGCGCTGCACCCCGTGGAACCCGGAGCGCACGAACACCGCGAGGTCGTCGCCGCGCCGGCGCAGGGTGTGCTCCGTGGAGGCGCGGTGGTAGAGGACCGGGTAGAGGTTGTGCATCTCCAGGCCGTCGCGGCCGTCGGAGAACACCGAGTCCGTGGGCGTGTACTCCCCGAAGTCCTCCATCCACCCGTCGTAGCCGCGCCCCAGGGCCTCGTCCAGCAGCCGCCCATAGAGCCGCACCGCGCCCGGGTGGGTGAAGTCCAGCTCCGAGGCCAGCTGCTCGGCCGTGAAGGGGTTGGTGATCACGTAGGGCCGGCCGCTGCGGTCCTTGACGAACCAGCCGTTGGCCGCCGCCTCGTCGTAGACCGCCCTGTAGCTGGTGCACACGTGGGAATTGAAATAGGTGGTGACCATGTAGCCCAGGCGGTGGTAGCGGTCGACGTTCGCGCGCTCGGCTCGCTCGTCGCGCCCGGCTCCGCAGGGCAGGTAGTGCGTGTAGGTCTGGGCCACCGTCGCGGGGACGTGGGCCTTGCGGAAGTCCTCGGGCCACGGGTCGCGGAACTGGACCCACGGCCCGAACACCCAGCGCCGGGGCTCGGGCTGGCGTCCCGCGTAGGCGGAGTAGCGGCGCAGCACGTCCGCGGGCTTGGGCCCGGCGAACACCGTGAAGCGGAAGGAGCCGGTCTCGGTCTCGGCCTGCCAGGCATCGGCGCGTTCGTTGCCCAGCCGGAAGCGCGACCGGTGCGTCTGGTCGATCAGCAGCCCCAGCCCGCGCGTGGACAGCAGCCAGGGGATGGGGAAGTTGGTCGCCGTCGGGCCGTTGGGGAAGGTGAAGTCCGGCACCAGCGGGCGCAGGACCGGCTCGGCGATCCCGGAGGAGAACGGCCCCTCCTCGGCCCAGTTGTAGACCTCTCCCCCCGTCTGGTCGACCGCGTTGGAGCGCTCGCCGAAGCCCAGGAAGCGCTCGCCCGGCCCGGTCGCGAACGCCGCGCCCGCGATCGACGCGCGGTCGGCGTAGGGCCCGGAGCCGAGCACCAGGCGCGACGTCACGGTCGCCACCCCCTCGTCGCGGCGTTCGATCGCTACGCCGAGCCGGTGCCCCATCGGGTCATCGGTAGCCAGCTCGAGCTCCAGGCGCCCGGCGGCCGGCCGCGTCACGCGCACCACCCGGCGCGCGTGGAACCAGGCGGTGCGTCCCTCGGCCGCGCCGTAGTAGCCGAACACCGCGTTGTTGAGGACCGGCTGGCGCAGGTCGAACGCGTAGCCCAGCGTGCCGTAGTGGGCCTGCGGGTCGCGCGGATCGGCCGTCGAGGCGCCGACGGTGCGCAGAACGTCGCCGTCGCGCGCGTCCACGAAGCGCAGCTCGAACGGGTCCTCGCGCACCTCGACGCGCAGCCCGCCCGCGGCCAGGGTCTGGGTCGCGCCGGCCACGGCCGGGCAGGCCAGGGCGCAGCCCACCGCGACCACCAGCCCCACGAACCCCCCGCGCATGGGGCCAAGGGTATCCTGGGGACCCCCGCCACGACGACGAAAGAGCCCTCCACACATGGCCGTAGCCGCCCCGCAGTTCCAGGAGAAGACCGACGAGCAGAAGGCGATCACCGAGATGGTGCGCCAGTTCGTCGACGAGCAGATCATCCCCAAGGCCGAGCACTACGACCACGAGGACGAGTTCCCCGAGCCGATCGTGGAGCAGATGAAGGAGCTGGGGCTGTTCGGCGTCACGATCCCCGAGGAGCACGGAGGGATGGGCCTGGACCTGACGACCTACGCGATGATCGTCGAGGAGCTGTCGCGCGGCTGGATCTCCATCTCCGGGATCGTCAACACGCACTTCATCGGCTCCTACCTGCTGATGAAGTTCGGCACCGACGAGCAGAGGGAGCGCTACCTGCCCCAGATGGCCACCGGCGAGCTGCGCGCGGCCTTCTCGCTGTCCGAGCCGGAGCTGGGCTCCGACGTCCAGGCCATCAAGACCAGCGCCAAGAAGCTCGACGACGGGGCCTACGAGATCAACGGGCAGAAGATGTGGGTCACCAACGGCCTGCGCTCGGGCCTGGTGTTCACGCTGGTCAAGACGGACCGCGACGCCGACCCGCCCTACAAGGGCATGACCTGCTTCGTCGCCGAGAAGGAGCCGGGCGCCTCCGAGAACACCGGCGAGCACAAGGGCCTGAACGTCCCGCCCCAGATCAGGAAGATGGGCTACAAGGGAGTGGAGTCCACGGAGCTGGTGTTCGACGGCTACCGCTGCCCGGCGGAGAACATCCTGGGCGGCGAGGAAGCGGGCCTGGGCCAGGGCTTCATCCAGATGATGGACGCGCTGGAGGTCGGCCGTGTCAACGTGGCCGCGCGCGGCGTCGGCATCGCCCAGCGCGCGCTGGAGCTGGGCCTGCGCTACGCCCAGGAGCGCAAGACGTTCGGCAAGCCCATCGCCCAGCACCAGGCGATCCAGTTCAAGCTCGCCGACATGGCGACGAAGGTGGACGCCGCCCGCCTGCTGACCCTGCGCGCCGCGCGCCTGAAGGACGCCGGCGAGCGCTCGGACCTCGAGGCCGGCATGGCCAAGCTGTTCGCCTCGGAGACCGGCAAGGAGGTGGTGGAGGACTCCTTCCGCATCCACGGTGGCTACGGGTACTCCAAGGAGTACGAGATCGAGCGTCTGTACCGCGACGCCCCGCTGCTGCTGATCGGCGAGGGGACCTCGGAGATCCAGCGCATGGTCATCGGCAAGAAGCTGTTGCAGCGCCACAAGATCTAGCCCGTGGCCTCGGACACCAAGACCCTCATCGAGACCGGCGTGCGGCGCTTCCTCGAGGAGGTCCCGGCGCTGGAGAACCTCAAGCTGGTCGTGGCGCTCGAGCTGCGCGGGCGCGGCGACGTGCAGCTCTACCGGGTGGAGCTCCCGGGGCCCAAGGTGACCAAGGACATCGCCTCCGACGCGCGGGTGCGCCTCTCGGTGCCCCGCTCGCACTTCAACGAGCTGGCTGCCGAGGGCAAGGTCAAGCACTGGCACGAGGCCTTCGAGCTGGGCCACGCGAAGGCGGAGGGCAACGAGCAGATCCTCAAGCTGGTGGCGAACGTCGTCACCCGCCAGGAGGAGCGCTCGCGCACGCGCAAGGCGCGGCATTGAGCGAGCCGGTCGGGCCGCTCGACTCCCTGCGCTACCCCAGGTTCGCCGGCCTGCGCACGCTCGGCCGCCTCCCGCTGCTGGAGACGGTGGACCGCGCCGACGTGGCCGTCCTGGGGGCTCCCTTCGACGGTGGGACCAGCTTCCGCCCGGGCGCGCGCTTCGGCCCGGCGGCGATTCGCGAGGCCTCGCTGCTGATGCGCCCCTACAACGAGCCGCTCGACCTCCTGCCCTTCGCGCAAGCCCAGGTCGCCGACGCGGGCGACGCCGGCCCGGACCCGCTGGAGATCGGCGCGGCCCACGCGGCGATCCAGGCCCGCGCCGCCGACCTGCACGACTCCGGCGCCCGCGTGCTGGGCCTGGGGGGCGACCACTCGGTGGCGCTGCCGCTGATGCGCGCCGCGGCGGCGCGCCACGGCAAGCTCTCGCTGCTGCAGCTCGACGCCCACACCGACACCTGGGACGAGTACTTCGGCCACAAGGTGTCCCACGGCACGGTGATGCGCCGCGCGGTGGAGGAGGAGCTGATCGACCCGGCCGCCTCGGTGCAGATCGGCCTGCGCGGCCCGCTGTACGCGGCCACGGACATGGAGGACAACGCGGCGCTGGGCTTCCACACGCTGCTGGCGCGCGAGCTGGAGGCGGCCGGAGTGGCCGGCGCCGTGGAGCTGGCCCGCGAGCGCCTGCGCCCGCCGGTGTACGTCTCGGTCGACATCGACGTGCTCGATCCGGCCTACGCGCCGGGGACCGGCACGCCCGAGCCCGGCGGCCTCACCTCCCGCGAGCTCCTGGCCATCCTGCGCGGTCTGGCCGGGCTGGACGTCGCGGCCGCCGACGTGGTCGAGGTCTCACCCCCCTACGACCCGGCGGGGGTCACCGCCATGGCCGCGGCCGCCGCGGCGTACGACCTGCTGAGCCTGCTGGTGCTGAGCTCGCGCGCCGCCCGGCCCTAGAACGCGCGACGGCCCTCCCGCGTCCAGGGAGAGGGCCGCCCGCAGCTTGTGACGCGCGTCAGTTGCTGCGCCGGGGATCGACGTACACGTCGTCGATCGTCCAGTTGCCGCCCGCCGGCGTGAACCGGAAGGACACCGGGGTCAGCTGGCCCGGCAGCAGCGGCAGCAGGTTGGCGACGATCGGCATCGGCAGCGACGGCTGCCAGCTGGTCGCGGTGCCGAGCACCGTCCCGACGGTCAGCGTGCGCACGGCGCCGGTCGCGTCCTCGAACAGCACGTCCACGCGCAGGGAGGACACCGTCGTGCCCTGGTTACGGACGAAGAACCGCAGCGTGGGATGGTCCAAGCCCACGCACATGGCCCGCGTCGTGGCCGAGCTGCCGGCGGGGAGCGAGAGGGACGAGGCCTCCTTCGGCGCGTGGACGTAGAACGGCTCGTTGCCCGCGACGACCTTGGACCCACCGGTCAGCGACCACTGGCTCGTGCCGCTCTCCAGCGTGCCGGCCGGAGCGAGGACGTAGTTCATCGGGTCGGCCCAGCGCAAGAAGGGCTTCTCGAACACCTGCCCGCTGCAGCTGGTGACGGTCTTGACGAGCACGCCGGCGTGTGCGGGAGCCGCAAGCGCCATGGAGCTCAGCAGGGAAGAAACGGCCAACAGGGTGAGGCGGAAACCACGGGCGCGCATTGACTCTCCTTGTCCACCGGCGCCTCTCCGTCGGACAAGTGTCCCATCGGCGGCCCCGCGCGCCTGGTTGATCGGACATTCGTCCACTCAGGGATGGGCACTTTCAAGCCGATATGCGGGTGTAGCCTCCCCTCCGGGGAAGCGCGCCGGACGCTGGAAGGACATGGACCTGCTCAAGCAACTTGCCTGGTGGACGACGACCGACGTCGACCCCGGCGTGGAGCGCCACCTCGAAGAGGGGCGTCCGCGTCGCCCCCGAGCGTTCGCGCGGCGCGAGCGCGCGGTTCAACACGCGTTCGCGGCCGCGTTCGTCGCCGTAGCCGTCGTGATGCTGATCGCATGGCCGACCGCGGACGGCTGGTCGTGGCCGCGAGCGCTGCTGCTCGTGGGAGCGTTCGCCGTCGCCTCGCGCATCGAGTTCCACGAGGTGGGCGTCTGCTACACGGTGCCGACGCAGCTGGTGTTCGTCCCCATGCTGCTGCTGCTGCCGGCCTCCGCGGTGCCGGCGCTCGTGGCGATCAGCTTCCTCGTCGGCAAGCTCCCGTCCTACCTGAGCCGCGAAACGCACCCGGAGCGTGCAACCCTGGCGCTGGGCGACGCCTGGTTTGCCGTGGGTCCCGCGCTGGTGATCCTCGCCGCCGACCCGGGCGCGCCGTCGTGGGGCGACTGGCCCGTGTACCTCGCGGCCCTGGGCGCGCAGTTCGCCACCGACGCGGCAGTGTCGGTGGCGCGCGAGTGGCTGGCCCACGACGCCTCCCCGCGCTCCCAGCTGGCGGAGATCGGCTGGGTCTACACCGTCGACGCGCTGCTCACCCCGCTGGGCCTGCTGGCCGCCTTCGCGTCGATCGACCACCCCTATGCCTTCCTCCTGGTCCTCCCCCTGCTCGGCCTCCTGGCCGTCTTCGCCGCCGAGCGCGAAGTGCGCATCCACCAGGCGCTGGCCCTGTCGCATGCCTATCGCGGCACGGCGATGCTCTTGGGCGACCTGGTGGAGGAGGACGACGCCTACACCGGCCATCACAGCCGAGGCGTTGTGGGACTGGCGCTGAAGGTGTCGGACGAGCTGAGCCTGGACGCGCGGACGCGGCGCGACCTGGAGTTCGCGGCGCTGCTTCATGACGTCGGCAAGGTCGCCATCCCCAACGAGGTGATCAACAAGGCGGGCTCCCTGACCCACGAGGAGATGGCCCTCGTGCGCACCCACACCATCGAGGGACACCGCATCCTGACCCGGTTCGGCGGCCTGCTCGGGGAAGTGGCGCGCATCGTGCGGGCCTGCCACGAGCGCTGGGACGGCCAGGGCTATCCCGATGGGCTGGCTGGCGAGCGCATCCCGCTGGCCGCGCGCATCATCTTCGCCTGCGACGCCTTCAACGCCATGACCACCGACCGCTCATACCGGGCGGCGCTGCCGCGGGAGGACGCGGTCGAGGAGCTGCGCCGCAACGCGGGCTCCCAGTTCGACCCGCGCGTCGTCGAGCTGCTGACGCAGCTCGTGGAGGCGCGGGACGGCGAGCGGTCAGTTGCTGCGCCGGGGGTCGACGTAGACGTCGTCGATCCCCCAGTCGCCCCCGCCGCCCTGGGGCGTTAGCCGGAACTGCACCGCCGTGTGCTGCCCGGGCAGCAGCGGCAGCAGGTTGGCCACCACCGGGAGCGGCAGCGACGGCTGCCAGGCGCGCCCGGCGGCGATGACCCCGATCGGCAGCGTGCGCACGACGCCGCCGGAATCCTCGAATCGCACCTCCACCTTCAGTGTGGAGAGGGTCGCGCCCGCGTTGCGGACGAACAGTCGCAGCGTCGGGTGCTCGAGCCCGACGCAGGTCGACGGGCTGGTGGCCGAGCTGCCCGCGGGCAGGCGCAGCGACCGGCCTTCGCCCGCGGCGTGGACGTAGTAGGACTCGTTGCCGGCCACGGTCGCCGCGGCCCCGGCGAGCGCCCAGCTGGTGGCGCCGCCCTCGAACGTGCCGCCCTGGACGAGGACGTACTCGAACGGGTCCGCCCACGGCAGGAACGGTCGCTCCATCTGGCGATCGGCACACGGGCCCACGGTGTTGACGAGCACTCCGGCGTGGGCGGCGCCGGCGGGCACGAGGGTGACCACCGCAGCGGCGATCAGAGCAGGGCGGAACAGGCGCATTGACAATCCTTTGTCGTCGGGAGCGACCTGCCTCGGAGGGGCGCCCGCGGGCCGGCGGGCGTCGCGCATTATGGGGGCTGGACATCCCCCCCCGCGACTGGATATCCGTCCAGAGCCCGGGCTCAGCCCGGGATCAGGCCCTCGCCTGAGAACTCGCGCCCGGCCTCCTCGAAGGAGAGGTCGGAGGGCGGGATGATCACGTCGGACGCGTCGAGCTCGTCGTCCCCCAGCGGGGTCCCCTGGCTGCGCACCAGCTCGATCATCTGATCGAACACCTCGCGGAACGTCTGCTCGTTGCCCGCATCGACCGCGTCCACCGCGGCGTTGTCGAGCTCGTTGAGCTTCTCGGCGTGCTCGTCGTCGAGCCGGTACTGCCCCTCGGTCGCGATGCGGACGATCACTTGCCCTCCTCCTTGGCCGGCGCGGCCTCGGTCGAGCCGGCCTCGATCGCCGGGGCCGGGGCCCCGCCGCCCAGCTCGGCCTTCATCTTGCTCAGCTCGTCGTCGACGGCGCTGGACGTGGTCAGCGACTTCAGCTCGCGGTCGATGTCGTCCTCGCCCGAGCCCAGCTGGGTGAGGTCCTCGAAGGTCCCCGCCGCCTCCAGCTCCTCGACCGCCTGGCCGCGGGCGCGCATGTTCTCGGTCTTGTCGACCGCGCGCTGCATGGCCATGCCGATGTCGGCCATCTCCTCGCCCACGCCGGTCGCGGCCTCGGAGATCTTCACCTGGGCCTCGGCCGCGGAGTACTGCGCCTTGATGACCTCCTTCTTGGTCCGGAAGGACTCGATCTTGGTGCGCAGCTTCTTCTCGTTCTCGGTCAGCTGCTCCTGCTGCTTCTCCAGCTCGGCGATCTGCGTGTCCAGCGACTGCATCTCGGTCTGGATGAGCGTCTTGCGCTCCAGCGCCGTGCGCGCCAGGTCCTCGCGGCCCTGGGCCAGCGCCTGACGCGCCTGGGTGTCGAGCTTGACGACGTCCTGCTCCATCTTCTGCGTCTGGAGCTGGAGGCGCTTCTTCGACGTGACGACGTCGGCGATTCCCTTCTTGACGTTCTGGAGCAGCTCGACCTGCTTCTGGTAGCTGTAGTCGAGCGTCTCGGCGGGGTCCTCGGCGCGGTCGAGCAGCTTCGAGATCTTCGCCTTGATTACGGTGGACATGCGCCCGGACATTCCTGCCATCTCATCCTCCGGTCGGGGGTCGCGGGACGGGTCTGACTAGCGTAGCCGACGGCTACGGGTAGACCTGCTGCCCGTCGGCGTCGAGGATGACGATCGCGTCCACCGGGCAGTTCTGCGCGGCGTCGAAGATGTCGTCCAGCGGCGCCGCATCGGGGTCCAGGACGACGGCCACGTCCTCCTCGTCCAGCGCGAACACCGCGGGCACGGTGTCCACGCAGTCGCCGAACCCGTAGCAGAGGGCACGATCGACCTCGATGACGATGCGGTTGCGGGCGGAGACCTCGACGGGCATGCGGCCGGAGGTTAGCTGCGCGACAACACACGTCCCTTCCAGCGCCTTGCGCGCAGACCGGCGTCAGTTGACGCGTCGCCCGCGATACCTTCCGATGCCGACCTTGACGACGGGGTACAGTCGTACCGTGGCAAGACGCGAAGCACACGTTGTACCGGCACACGACGGCGCGTGGGAAGTTGTCCAACCCGGAGATCGCTCGGCCGAGTCTCGCCACCGCACCCAACGAGAGGCGACGACCAGGGCCCGGAACATCTTGCGTCAAGCAGGCGGCGGGGAACTGGTCATACATGGACGCGAGGGGATGATCCAGGACAGCGACACCATCCGGCCCGATCCTCGGGCCCCGTCCGATGACGATACGGCCGCTAAGTCCTTTCCCAAGACCAGGACGGTCATCACCGAGTAGACGCAGCCCCTGCCGGCTGCCCTCCAACAGTTTGGTATGTCTAACCACACGGTCATTGTCGTGGGCGCGGGTGCGAGCCTAGCTGAAGCAATTGCTCGGCGCCCGAAGAGGTCGCGAGAACATCCACCGCTCGACGCGACGCTGTTTCAAAAAGCGGCGAAGTATCGGCCGTCGGTCGCGCTCCGCCGGATCGAACAACAGGCTCGCCGGATCGGTGAACCGGATCTAACGTCCGCCGACGCGCCCGTGAGTCTCGAGAGTTATCTCGGGCGCTTGTACTTTAATGTGAATCATAATCCTCTGTCGGCCAGTGTTCAGGCCTACTTCGACGCCGTACTGCTGTACACAGGCGAGATCATCGCCACCACGAACTGGATGATGGGCAAGGCGGGCCTTATGAAGAAGGTCCTCAGACGCGAAGCCCAGCGATGCGACCGACTGTCGTTAGTGACTTTCAACATCGACTTACTGCTCGAAAACGCACTTCAGCTCCTCGCGGGCTCTCGACCAGCGATTCCGTGGTGCCTATCCCACGCATACGGGCTACCCTCAAACGTAAAGACAGGCGCCGTGCCTGGCGATGAGTTCGACTGGACCGGATCGGCCAGCGAAATAGCGCTCTACAAGATGCACGGATCGATCAACTGGCTGTTCAAGCATCGCGACAGGTACCCACCAGCGGACCTGGTTCGAAAGGCACGCGACATCTACGTGGTCAGGAATAAGACGTTTCCGGATGGCCAGATGGTCCTTAGCACCCCAAAGGGGCAGCGGAACTGGTACCTGTTTCCACTAATCGTGCCTCCCGTCTACGAAAAGCATGCCCTCATACGGCGACACCTCCAACAGGTCTGGGACAACGCCACAAAGGCGCTGGGTGAGGCAAGCCGCGTGATTTTCTGGGGCTATTCGTTCCCTGCGGCTGATACGCACGCGCGCCACTTCTTTGAAGGACTGGCGCAGGCGAATGGAGCCCTCCGCAGGCCAGTGTTAATAAATCCCGATCCGGGCGCCGCCAGATCGCTGTGGAGCGTACTTAGGCCT
Source organism: Solirubrobacteraceae bacterium (assembly GCA_033855845.1). Taxonomy (GTDB): domain Bacteria; phylum Actinomycetota; class Thermoleophilia; order Solirubrobacterales; family Solirubrobacteraceae; genus AC-38. Next base: position 14,082 of record JAWVFR010000048.1, on the reverse strand, counting down.
ACCCGCGTCGAGCACTACCGCACGGCGGAGGCATTCTTGGCGGCATGAGCTGTAGAACGTGTCCCTACGCGGCTTTGGCCGCGAGGTCGGAGATGACCTCGGCCGCCTCCGCCATCTGGCGGCGGTGCTCGGCGACCTGCATGCGCGAGATGACCAGGCGCTGGACCTGGGCCGTGCCCTCGAACAGCTGGTAGATCTTGGCGTCGCGGAAGAACTTCTCCAGCGGGTGGTGGGTCAGCGAGGCCTCGGGGCCCACCAGGTCCATCAGCTCGGTGGTCGCCCACATGGTCACGTCGCCCGCCTTGAGCTTGCTCATCGAGCCCTGCCCGGCGGTCATGGGGACGCCGTTGCGGCCCATCCAGGCGGCGCGCCACACGAGCATGCGCGCGGCGTCGATCTCGGTGGCGACGTCGGCCACGACCTGCTGGACGCGCTGCTGCTCCAGCAGCGGCTCGCCCTCGTAGTCGCGCCCCTCCAGCCAGTCCAGGGTCCAGTCGTAGGCGGCCTGGGCGATGCCCAGCGCGGAGGCCCCGACCAGCGGGCGGGTGACCTCGAAGGTGGCCAGGGCGCCGGAGGCGCCGCCGCTCTGCCCCGACCGGGCGCGCTCCAGCTTGCGCTCCAGCTTGTCCATCCCGCCCAGCAGGTGGTCGAGCGGGATCCGGCAGTCCTCCAGCACCACTTCGGCGGTCTGCGAGGCGCGGATCCCCAGCTTGTCCTCCTTCTTGCCCATCGACAGCCCGGGGGTGTCCTTGGGCACGACGAAGGTCGCCTGCCCGCGGTGTCCCAGCGCCGGATCGACCGTGGCCACCACGACGGTGACGTCGGCGATGCCGCCGTTGGAGATGAAGACCTTGGTCCCGTTCAGCACCCACTCGTCGCCGTCGCGCTTGGCGGTCGTGCGCAGCGACTTCACGTCGGATCCGGCGCCGGCCTCGGTCACCGCGTAGGCGCCGATCTTGATCTCGTCGCCGGTCCCGAAGCACTCGGGGATCCAGCGGCCGATCTGCTCGGGGGTGCCGGAGGAGGCGATCCCGGCGGCGGCCAGCGAGGAGGCGGAGATCGCGAGCGCGATGCCCGCACAGCCCCAGTGCAGCTCCTCGGTGTAGATGACGCCCAGCAGGCCCTCGGAGTCCGTGGCCATCGTCTGGAGCAGCTCGAGGCCGTGGAGGTCCCACTTGCGCGCCTCGCGGATGACCTCCCAGGGGACGGTCTGGTCGCGGTCGTGCTGGGGAGCGGCGGGACGGATGACCTCGCGGGCGAAGCGCCGGCAGCGGTCCTGGAACTCGAGTTGGTCGTCGCTGAGTGCGAAGTTCATGGCGCGGGATGGTACAGGTCCAGCGAACGGGACCGTTCAGTTGCCGGACCACACCCCGGCGCGTGCGGCGCCGCTACCCTCCGCTCCCCGTGCCCCGGGTCCGTCACCTGCTGCTCGCCCTGCTCGCCGCCTGCGCTGTCTCCGCGCTGGGCGCCGGGTGCGGCAAAAAGGACACCGGCAACGTCGGCGGCGGTCCCGTCATCGGCAAGCCGGGCGGCGACGAGAGCGCCGCGCGCGCCCTGGGCTTCCCCGCCTTCGCCACCAAGAACACAACGCGCGTGGGCGGCGCGGACCCCACCGCCGACGCCGCCGGCGTGGCGCGCGCGGTCTACACGGGCACCTCGGACACCACGCGCCCGCCCGCGCTCGTGCTCGTGGAGAAAGGCGACTGGCAGGGCGCCCTGGCGGCCGCGGTGCTCATGAGCCCGCCGGTGCGCGCGCCGATGCTGCTCTCCGACGGCGGGAGCCTGCCCAGCGCCAGCGCCGCCACGCTGACGGCGCTCGCCCCGCCCGGGGCCAAGCCGCTGGGCGGCGCGCAGGTCATCCGGGTGGGCTCGGTGGCCGAGGCCAAGGGAGTCAAGACGCTGTCGGTGGGCGGCGGCGACCCCTACACCCGCGCCGCGCAGATCGACCGCGTGGCGGCCAAGGCGGCCGGGCGCAGCAGCGACCGCGTGGTGATCGCCTCGGGCGAACGGCCCGAGTTCGCGATGCCGGCCGCGGCCTGGGCGGCGAAGTCCGGCGACCCCATCCTGTACGCCAGGCGCGACCAGCTCCCCAAGGAGACCGCGGCCGCGCTGGCCCTGCACCAGCAGCCCAAGATCTATGTGCTCGGCCCGCCCGACGTCATCTCCGACCAGGTGCTGGCCCGCCTGCGCAAGCTGGGGACGGTGACCCGCATCGCGGGCAAGGACCCGGTGGCCAACTCGATCGCCTTCGCGCGCTTCGTGGACGGGCGCTTCGGCTGGGGCGTCGTGGACCCGGGCCACGGCCTGGTCTTCGCCAGCGCCGACCGGCCGCTGGACGCCGCCGCGGCGGCGCCGCTGTCCTCCAGCGGTACCTACGGCCCGCTGCTGCTGGTCACCCCGGGGGCGCTGCCCACCTCGCTGGTCCAGTACCTCCTGGACATCCAGCCCGGCTACGAGCGCGATCCGGTGCGCGGCGTCTACAACCACGGGTGGCTGATCGGGGACGAGAAGGCCATCTCGCTGCAGGACCAGGCGCGGATAGACTCGCTGCTGGAGATCGTCCCCGTGACCGCGTCCCCGCCCTCCAACCGCCCGACGTCGTGAGCGAGGCCGAGCACCCCGACCGCCTGGCGGCGGAGCACGACGTCACCGTCGAGGACGTGCGGGCCCTGATGGGCGCGTCCACCCCCCATTTCGCGCTCCAGCTGCGCAACCGCATCGCCAAGCTGATCCGCGGGCTGCCGCCCGGCCACCCCGCCCGGGTCGAAGGCGAGAAGGAGATCCAACGACTGGACCGTCTGTCCGTAACGGGCGAGACGCGCGGCGAGGACCTGGCCGAGGACCTCGACCCGCTGCCCTCGCTGCAGCCCGAGTGACCGACGCGCTCCGGCGCGTCCGCGCGCTGCTGGACCCGGCGGCGCGCCCCGAGGACCCGGAGGCGGCCGCGCGCCCCGGCTACCTGGATCTGCTCGGCGGGGAGGCGCCCGCCCCCACCGGGGCCACCCAGCGGCTGATGCTCACCCGGGCCGTGCCCGTGGTCTACGAGCGCTGGTGGCGCCCGGCGCTGGGCCGCGTGGCCAAGGGCCTGATGGGCCCGGGCATGGCGGAGGAGCACCGAATCGCGAGGCTGCTGCTCGGCCTCGCGCCCGGCGACGGCGTGCTGGACGTGGCCTGCGGTCCCGGCAACTTCACCCGCGACTTCGCGCGGCGGGTGGGCGAAACCGGGCTGGCCGTGGGGATCGACGCGTCGGAGACCATGCTGGCCCGGGCGGTCCGCGACACGCCCGACCCCTACGGCAACACCGCCTTCATCCGGGGCGACGCGGTCCAGTTGCCCTTCCGGGCGGAGTCCTTCGACGCGGTGTGCTGCTTCGCCGCGCTGCACCTGTTCGCGGAGCCCTTCGAGGCGCTGGACAGCATGGCCCGCGTGCTCACCCCCGGCGGGCGCATCGCCATCTTCACCTCCTGCCGCACGCGCTCGGCGCCGCTGCGCACCGTCGACGGCCTGCTGGGCGCCCGCAGCGGCATGCGGATGTTCGAGCGCGACGAGATCGTGAACACCCTGGAGCAGCGGGGCTTCGAGGACGTGACCCAGCGGGTCGGCGGCCTCACGCAGTTCGTGGGCGCCAGGCTCAGTGCGTGAGCCAGGCGTCCGGGTCCGCGGTCAGCTTGCCGATGTGCGCGGGCAGCTCGCCGCCGGCCAGGTCGGCCAGGGTCACGCGCTCCAGGACCTTGCGCAGGCTCGCGCGCACCGCGACCCACACATCGCGCAGCGACTCGGCCGCGCCCTCGTAGGTCAGGTCCTGCGGCCGGCGGCCGCTGACGCCGGCCAGCGGTCCGTCGATGGCGCGGATGACGTCGGCCACCGTGATCTCCTTGGCCGGGCGGGCCAGCGAGAAGCCGCCCTCGGGCCCCCGGCGGCTCTCCACGATCCCGGCCTGGCGCAGCTGGCCCAGGATGTTCTCCAGGAAGTTGAGCGGGATGTCCTGCGCCTCGGCCAGGCGCTCGGCCTTGACCGGCCAGTCGGCCTCGCGGGCGGCCAGCTCGGTGGCCGCGCGCACGGCGTAGTCGGTCTTGGCTGAGATCCGCACGCGGGCATTGTGGCCGCTGGAGCGGTCGCGGGGCCGGCTCAGCTGCTGAAGACGGTGGCGCGGTGCGGGCGCAGGTGGACGATCTGGCCCGCCTCCAGCTCCAGCTCCTCCACCTCCGCGCGCGTCACCTGCGCGGACAGCGGGGTCCCGTCGGCCAGCGTCAGCGCCACGCGGACCTCGAAGCCCAGGCGCACCACGCGGTCCACGATCGCCTCCGTCGTGCCCTCGCGGCGATCCAGCAGGACCTCCACGTCGTGCGGGCGCACCCACTGCTCGCCCAGGCGGTTGACCGGGCCCACGAAGCCCATCACGAACGGGTTGGCCGGGCGCTCGTAGAGATCTGTCGGGGTGCCGGCCTGCTCGATGCGCCCGTCGTTGATGACCACGATCTGCTCGGCCACCTCCATGGCCTCCTCCTGGTCGTGGGTGACGAAGATGGTGGTCACGTGGACCTCGTCGTGCAGCCGGCGCAGCCAGTCGCGCAGCTCGGCCCGCACGCGCGCGTCCAGCGCGCCGAAGGGCTCGTCGAGCAGCAGGACCCGCGGCTCCACGGCCAGCGCGCGGGCCAGCGCCATGCGCTGGCGCTGGCCGCCCGACAGCTGCGCCGGGTAGCGGCCCGCGAACCCCTCCAGGTGGACGAGGCTCAACAGCTCGTCCACCCGCGCGGCGATCTCCGCCTTGGGGCGCTTGCGGATCTTCAGCCCGAAGGCCACGTTGTCGCGCACGGTCATGTGCTTGAAGGCGGCGTAGTGCTGGAACACCAGGCCCACGCCCCGGCGCTGGGGCGGGACGTCGGTGACCTGAGCGCCGCCGATCAGCACCTCCCCGGCGTCGGGGGCCTCGAGCCCCGCGATCACGCGCAGCAACGTCGACTTGCCGCCGCCGCTGGGGCCCAGCAGGGCGGTCAGCGAGCCGTCGCGGACGGTCACCGAGACGTCGTCCAGGGCGGTGAAGTCGCCGAAGCGCTTGGACACGTTGCGGACCTCGATGGCCATCAGTCCCGTACCTCCTTGCGGCGCCGATCCAGCAGCGTCATGGACACGATCACGGCGACCGCGAGGACCGCGAGCACCACCGAGGCCGCGTAGGCCCCGGTCAGGTCGAAGTTCTGGAACCGGTCCTCGACGAACAGGGTGAGGGTCTGCGTCTCGCCCTCGAGCTTCCCGGACACCACGCTGACCGCGCCGAACTCCCCCAGCGCGCGCGCCGTCGTGAGGATGACGCCGTAGGTCACGCCCCAGCGGATCGCCGGCAGCGTCACCCGCCAGAAGGTCTGCCAGCCCGAGGCGCCCAGCGTCTGCGCCGCCTCCTCCTGGTCGGTGCCGATCTCGCGCAACACCGGCACCACCTCGCGCACGACGAAGGGCAGCGAGACGAAGATGGTGGCCAGGATCATCCCGGGCGTGGAGAAGATGACCCGGATGCCGTGGTCGGCCAGCCAGCCGCCGAACCACCCGCTCTGGCCGTAGACCAGGATCAGGGCGAGCCCGATCACCACGGGCGAGACCGCGAAGGGCAGGTCGACCAGCGCGCTCAGCAGCGAGCGGCCGGGCAGGCGCCGGCGGACGAGCAGCAGCGCGGTGCCCACGCCGAAGACCGTGTTGGCGGGGACGGCGACCGCGACCATGATCACGGTCAGCCAGAAGGCGTGCTGGGCCTCGGGCGTGGTCACCGCGTCCCAGGCGGGCGCCAGGCCCTTCTCGAACGTCCGGTAGAAGACCATCCCCACCGGCAGCGCCAGCAGCACGGCCAGATAGCCCAAGGCCGCGAAGCGCAGGCCGAGCCGCGAGGACCTACGCCCCATGGCGCACCCGCCTCGCCGACAGCGCCGCGATCCCCAGCAGCAGGACGAAGGAGACCACCAGCAGCAGCACCGAGACGGCGGCCGCGGTGTGCACCCGGTCGCTCTCGATCTGCGCGTAGACGAACACCGAGGCCACCTCGGTCTTGAAGGGCAGGTTGCCCGAGATCAGCACCAGGGAGCCGAACTCGCCCAGCGCCCGCGCGAACCCGAGGCCCACGCCGGACAGGATCGCGGGCAGCAGGTTGGGGAAGACGATGCGGCGAAAGACGGTGGTGGCGCGGGCGCCCAGGGAGGCGGCGGCGTCCTCCATGTCGCGGTCCAGCTCCATCAGCACCGGCTGCACCGAGCGCACGACGAAGGGCAGGGTCACGAACAGCAACGCCAGCAGGACGGCGGCCTTGGTGAAGGCCACGTCGATCCCCAGCGGGCCCTTGGGGCCGTAGAGCGCGAGCAGCGTGAGGCCGGCGACGATCGTGGGCAGCGCGAAGGGCAGGTCGATGATCGCGTTGACCAGGCGCTTGCCCGGGAACTCGTCGCGCACCAGCACCCAGGCGATGAGCGTCCCCGTGACCGCGTTGATCGCCACCACGACCAGCGACACGAGAACCGTGAAACGGATCGCCGCCCACGCCTGGGGCGAGGAGATCGAGTCCCAGAACGCGGACAGGCCGCCGTGCGACGACTCGGCCACCACCGCGGCGAGCGGGATCAGGACGACCAGGCTCAGGTACGCCGTGGCCAGGGCGCCGGCCAGCGCCGGGCGCGCGGACCTCAGGGTCCGCGGCGCCCGGCGCCGGGCCGGCAGAGCGAGCGTCTCGCTACTTGGAGGTGGAGACACCCAGCCCCTTCTCGATCCCGGCGATCCTGCCCTTGTCCGGGTCGAAGAACTCGTCGGTGACCTTCGACCACCCGCCGAACTTCTCGATCGTGAACAGCCCGGCCGGCTGGGGATAGCGCTTGGCGTCCAGCACCGCCGGCAGCACCGAGCGGTAGCCCTTGGCGGCGAAGATCCGCTGCGCCTCCGGCGTGCGGGTGAAGGCCACGAACGCCTTCGCCTTGGCCGGGTTCTTCGAGGTCGAGACGACCGCGATCGGGTTCTCGATCAGGATCGTCTGCGGCGGGATGACGTAGTCGACGGCCTCGCCCTTCTGCTGGGCCGTGATCGCCTCGTTCTCATAGGCGATCAGGACGTCGCCCTTGCCGCCGGCGAACGTCTGCAGCGACTCGCGGGCGCTCTTGTCCTGCACCGGCGTGTGCTTGAGGACCTGACCGACGAAGGCCAGCGCCTGCGCCGGGCTCTTGCCCTGCTGGAGCTGGGCGCCGTAGGCGGCCATGATGTTCCAGCGCGCCCCGCCCGAGGTGAACGGGTTGGGGGTGATGACCTCCACGCCGGGCTTGACGATGTCCGCCCAGCCCTGGATGTGCTTGGGGTTGCCCTTGCGCACGGCCAGGACGACGACGGAGTTCGTGACGAACCCCTTGTAGCGGTCCTGGTTCCAGTCCTTGGCCACCAGGTTCTTCTTGACCAGCTTGGTCACGTCAGGGGCCAGGGACAGCGCCACGACGTCGGCCGGCAGGCCGGACTGGACGGCCCGGCTCTGATCGCCGGACGCTCCGTAGGACTGCGTGAAGGAGACGCCCTTGCCGTCCGGCGTCTTTTCGAAGGCCGGGACGATCTCCTTGTAGGCCTCCTTGGGGGTGGAATAGGCGACCAGGGACAGCTTGCCGCCCCCGCCACCGGAGCTCGAGCTCTTCCCGCCGCAGGCCGCTGCTCCGAGGGCCAGCGCGGGGAGGGCGAGCAGGGTCAGTACGACGTTTCGATTTCTCATGGCTGGGAAAATACACAAATCCGACTGACTTTGTGGTCTTTACGGTCGCGGGACGCGCTGGATAGGCTCGGGGGGCATGCGAATCGGCCTCTTCCTCGCCTACTGGCCCTGGTACTCCCTGGAGGAGCAGGTGCAGCTGTCGGGCCTGGCCGACGAGCTGGGGCTGGACTCGGTGTGGATCTCCGAGGCCTGGGGCCAGGACGCCGTTTCCGTGCTCGGCCTGCTGGCGGGCAGGACGGAGCGCGTGGCGCTGGGATCCGGGCTCATGCAGATCCCCGCGCGCCAGCCCGCCACCACGGCGATGGCCGCGGTCTCCCTGGACGTGATCAGCGGCGGGCGCTTCCGACTCGGGCTGGGCGTGTCCGGGCCGCAGGTCAGCGAGGGCTGGTACGGCGTGCCCTTCCGCCGGCCGCTCGCGCGCACCCGCGAGTACGTGGAGATCGTGCGCAAGATCGTGGCGCGCGAGGCGCCGCTCGAGCACGCGGGGCGCGAGTGGACGCTGCCGCTGGGCGAGGAGCAGGGCGGCGGCGGGCTGGGCAAGCCGCTGAAGCTGCTGGCCAAGCCGGTGCAGGAGCGCATCCCGATCTACCTGGGCGCGATCGGGCCCAAGTCGGTGGAGCAGGTGGGCGAGATCGCCGACGGCTGGCTTCCCTTCCTGCTGAACCCGGCCGAGCCCGACGTCCTGCTCGACCCGCTGCGCCGCGGAATCGAGAAGGCCGGGCGCTCGCTGGACGACGTCGACGTCGCGCCCGTGGTCCCGGTCGCCGTGCACGAGGACCTCGAGGAGGCGCGCAACCTGTCCCGGCCCTGGCTGGCGTTCTACCTGGGAGCGATGGGCGCCAAGGACAAGAACTTCTACGTCCAGCTGGCCGAGCTGTACGGCATGGGCGACGCGGCCCGCGAGGTCCAGGCCAAGATGCTGGCGGGCGACCGCCTGGGCGCCGCGCAGGCGGTGACGCCGGAGCTGATCGACGCCTCCTGCATCGCCACCACGCCCGCCGGGCTGGACGGCAAGCTGGCCGCCTACGAGGCCGCGGGCGTGGACACGATCGTCGCGGTCCCGGGCGGCGACCGCCCGGCCACCGTGCGCCTGCTGGCCGAGGCGACCTCGCGCGAGCGCGTTGGCTGAGGCGCCGGCTCCCACGCCCGAGGGGATCCCGGGCAGCGCGCTGGCCGGGCCGTTCCCGGTCGGGCGCTACGCGGAGTTCCTGCGCGACGAGCTGCGCAAGCGCGCAAGGGTCCAGCTCTTCGGCGAGGTGTGGAACCTGCGCGACAGCCGGGCCAAGGTCTACTTCGAGCTGCGCGACGCCGCCGGCGCCATGCCCTGCTCGATGTGGCGCAACGACTTCGAGGCGCTGGGACTGGCGGCGGGCGTCCTGGCCGACGGCTCGCAGGTGGTGGTCGCGGGCGGGCCCGACTTCTATCCCGGCAGCCGCACGTCCTCGGCCTCCTTCACCTTCGCGGTTGGCGACCTGCGCGTGGCCGGCGAGGGCGACCTGCTGGCCCAGCTCGCCCGCCTGCGCAAGCAGCTGCACGCCGAGGGGCTGTTCGATCCCCAGAAGCGCCTGTCGCGCCCGGTGTTGCCGCGCACGATCGGAGTGGTGACCGGAGAGGGCGGCAAGGCGCGCGACGACGTGCTGGCCGGCCTGCGCCGCCGCGGCTGGGAGGGCCGGCTGGTGTGGGCCTTCGCCCCGGTGCAGGACCGCCACGCGGCTCCGCGCATCGCCCGGGCCTTGCAGGACCTCGCCGCGCTGGGGCGCGAGGGGAGTGGTGGCGGCGTCGACGTGATCGTCGTGGCGCGCGGCGGCGGGTCCCTGGCCGACCTGTTCGCCTTCTGCGACGAGACGCTGTGCCGGACGGTGGCGATGCTCCCGGTCCCGGTGATCGCGTCCGTCGGGCACCACACCGACCGCACGCTGATCGACGACGTGGCGGCGGCGGCCTGCTCCACCCCCACCCACGCGGCGGAGTCGGCGGTCCCGCTGCACTGCGCCGAGGCCCGTGCGTCGCTCGGGGGTGCGGCGGAAACGCTGTCCCGGCACGCGGAGCGGATGGTCAGGGCGCGCGACTCGCTGAGCGCGTGGGCCGGCTCGCTCTCCCGCTACGGGCGCCGGGCCGTGGTCGAGCGGGCACGTGAGCTGGCTGCGCTCTCGCGGGCGCCCGCGGAGCACCTGGCGCGCCACCGCGCCCGCCTGCACCAGCAGTTGCGCGAGATGCGCGCGAGTGGCCGGCGCAGCGTCGCCGACGGCGCCGAGCTGGCCGGGGTGCACGGGCTCGTGCTGCTGCGCGGCGAGCGCCGACTCTCGCTGGAGCACGCGCGCCGCACCACCGCGCTGCCGGCTTCGGCGGCGCAGCTGCGGCGCTCCGGGGCCGGCGCCCTCACCCGTCGCCGCCGCGACCTCGAGCGCCTCGAGCTCGCCCTGGCCGCCCACGACCCCGAGCGCACGCTGGCCCGCGGCTACGCGCTCGTCGAGGACCGCGAGGGCGGGGTCGTGTCCACCGCCTCCGCCGCACGCGAGGCGGGGCGGCTGGATGTCCGGTTCCAGGACGGCTCGGTGGGCGCTCGGGTCGAGGACGCGGAGACCGGGCCTGTCCCCGGGTTGGGCATCGAGGGGGAGCCTCGTGGGCCCAGCTCCCAGCCGGGCGTCCGGCCTCCCGACGAGGATCCCGCGTCGTGACCGAGCGCACGTACGAGTCGGCCGCCGCGCGGATCGAGGAGATCATCAAGCGCCTGGACTCCGGGGAGGCCGAGCTGCGCGAGACGCTCGCCCTCGTCAAGGAGGGCCGCGACCTCGTCGACTTCTGCGCCGGCGAGTTGGAGGCGGTCGGCCGGGGCCTCGAGGAACTGCGGCTCGACGAGCTCGTCGCCCGCCTCGAGCGCGGTCAGACCCCCCGCGAAGAGGCCTGAACCCCGGCGTCCCAGCCACGCGCGTGCACTTGACCGCCATATAGGCGGCTAAGTGCAGCCGCGTCCGGGGCCTCGCGGCTTTGGGCCTCGAGCGGGGGCGAGACCTGCGGGCCGAGAGCCTCGACACGGCATGCCCCTCCCCCGCCGCCTCGCGCGGCTACCCGGAGCGCAGGTCCGCGTCGCCACGACCCCGCTCGCCCGCCTGCTCGGCCTCGCCCTATTGCGCGAGCCGCCGGACTGCGCGCTGCTGCTCCCGCGCACGCGCTGCGTGCACACCTTCGGGATGCGCTTCGCCCTGGACCTCCACTGGCTCGACGCCAACGGCGACCCGGTGCGCGTCGACCGCGCCGTCCCGCCCCGCCGCATCCGCGCCTGCCGCGCGGCGCGCGCGGTGTGCGAGGTCCCTAGTAGTTGCCGCTGATGTAGTCCCAGGCGCGGCGCAGGCGGGCGCGCAAGGTGCCCTCCTCCTCCGCGTCCGCCGGGTTGACGCGCAGCTCGCCCGGCCCGGGCTCCGGGTCGTGGAGCGCATCCGCCGGGACGGACAGCACGACGCCGCGCTCGTACAGGCCCTCGATCTGCTCGGCGTCGGCGTAGCGCCAGCCGCCGGGCCCGGGCCGGGCGTCGATCACGATGCCGTCGAAGATGTCGGCGTCCTGCGCGGCCAGCACGTGCTCGACCTTGCCGACCGCCTCACCGCGGGAGTCGTAGACCGGCGCGCCCTTCTCCAGGACCAGATAGGAGATGGGCGCGCCGAGGTCCACGAATCCGTCAGACGCGCTGGATCAGCGTGCCGGTGCCCAGGCCGCCGCCGCAGCACATCGTCACGAGGCCGTACTCCTTGTCGGAGCGCTCGAGCTCGTGCAGCAGCGTCGTGATCAGGCGGGCGCCGGTGGAGCCCAGCGGATGGCCCAGCGCCATCGCGCCGCCGTTGACGTTGACGCGGTCCATGTCGGGTGAGAGCTCGCGCTTCCACGCGGCCACGACCGGGGCGAACGCCTCGTTGATCTCGACCAGGTCGATGTCGTCCATCGTCATCCCCGACCGCTCCAGGATCTTCCGGGTCGCGGGGATGGGGCCGGTGAGCATGATCACCGGGTCGACGCCCACGGTGGTCTGGTCCACGAACCGCGCGCGGGGCTTGACGCCCAGCTCGTCGGCCTTCTCGCGGGTCATCAGCAGCACCGCGGCCGCGCCGTCGGAGATCTGCGAGGAGTTGCCGGCGGTGATCTTGCCGTCCTCCTTGAACGCGGGCTTCAGGCTCGCGAGCTTCTCCAGCGTGGTGTCCGGGCGGATGCCCTGGTCGGCCACGTAGGTGTCGCCGTTGACCTGGAAGGGCACGGTCTCGCGCTCGAAGCGGCCCTCCTCGGTCGCCTGGGCGGCGCGCTGGTGCGAGCGCACGGCCAGCTCGTCGAGCTCGGACCGGGGGATCTCCCACTGGTCGGCGATCATCTCGGCGCTCAGGCCCTGCGGGATCAGGTTGTACTTCTCCAGCAGCTCCGGGGAGAAGGCGGCGCCGAACTCGGCCTGCGTCTTCATCCCGTCGGCGAAGGAGATGTGGCCCATGTGCTCCACCCCGGAGCCGATGGCCACGTCGTGGACGCCGGAGGCGACCAGCGCGGCGGCGAAGTTGACCGCCTGCTGGGCCGAGCCACACTGGCGGTCGATGGTGGTGGCGGGCGTCTCGATCGGGAGCCCGGCCTCCAGCCACGCGTTGCGGCCGATGTTGAAGCCCTGCTCGCCGAACTGCTGGACGCAGCCGGTGATGACGTCCTCGACCTCCGCGGCCGGGATGCCCGCGCGCTCGATGACCTCGGAGTAGCACTTGGCGAGCAGATTGCTCGGGTGCGTGTCCTTGTAGTAGCCCTTCTCCTCGTGTCCGCGGCCGATGGGAGTGCGGACCGCCTCGACGATCACGACCTCGCGACCCTGCTGAGTGCTCATGGCTTGGATGCCCCTCCGTCTAAGTGGGTTTCGACACCAAGCCTACCCCAGTTGACTGGCCGGTCAGCCAGGGCCTTCCTCTACGATCCCGCCCGCCTTGGAGGAGCGATTGGGGATAGCGGGGAGCGGCACGATCGCCAGCGGGCTCGCGCGGACGGCCGCCGAGCACGGCGAGGTCGTGGTGTGGGCCCGTTCGGCGGAATCGGCCGACCGCGCCCGCTCCCGCCTGGACGGAGTGGAGGTCCACACGGACCTCGAGGCCCTGGCCCAGGCCACCTTCGTGGTCGAGGCGATCGCCGAGGACCGCGCGGCCAAGGGCGCCCTGCTGGGCGAGCTGCACGCCCTCCTGGGCCCGGACGCGATCCTCGCCACCACCACGTCGTCGCTGTCCGTCCAGGACCTGGCGGGCGACTCGGGCCGCCCGGCGCGCTTCGCCGCGTTCCACGTGTTCAACCCGGTGGAGAAGATGGACCTGGTGGAGCTCGCGTTCCCCCGCGAGGCCGACGCCGAGACCCGCGCCCGCGCGCACGCGGTCTGCGAGGCCCTGGGCAAGACCGCGGTCGAGGTGCCCGACGTGCCCGGCTTCGTGGTCAACCGGCTGCTGTTCCCCTACCTGTTCGGCGCCGTGCGCCTGCTGGAGGAGACGGGCCTGGACCCGGCGGCGATCGACTCCTGCATGAAGCTCGGGGCCGGCCACCCGCTGGGGCCGCTGGCCCTGCTGGACCTCGTGGGCCTCGACGTGTCCGCCGCCATCGGCGACTCGATCGGGACGCCGGTCCCGGAGCGCGTGCGCGCGCTGATCGCCGACGGCGCGCTCGGCCGCAAGTCGGGCCGCGGCTTTCACACGTACGACTAACCCAATGTTTAAGGGCAGTTGAGGGGCCGGGCGGAGACTGCCGCTGCGACGTACCTCATAGCCGCACCTCCTCCCATAACAAGACCGGCCCGCTCCCCCGCGGGCCGGTCTCGTTTTTCCAAGAGGTGGGCTCCCTCATCGAGTCCACCGTTCTCCTCCTCAACCGCCGGTGCCCCGCTGGGGGGCGATAGCGGTTGTGCGGATGGAAACTTACCCTAAGCGGCGACCTTGCGCTCGCGAATCCGCACGGCCTCGATGCGGTTCTCGCGCACCGACTCCACGCGGATCGAGTAGCCATTGGCGGCGATGGTGTCGCCGCGGCGCGGCAGGCGGCCGAGCTTGTCGAAGACGTAGCCGCCGACGGAGTTGTAGGCGTCGGTGTCCACGGGCAGCTCCAGCCCGTAGTCCACGAGGTCGGTGACGGCCACGTGGCCGCGCACGAACCAGTCGCCGTTGGCCAGCCGCCGGACCTCGCCGCTGGCCGGGTCGGTCTCGTCGTCGATCTCGCCGACGACCTCCTCGACGATGTCCTCGACGGTCACGATCCCGACCACGCGGCCGTACTCGTCGACCACCACGGCCATGCTCGCGCGCTGGCGCTGCAGGTCGGCCAGCAGGTCGTCCAGCGGCTTGGTCTCGGGGATGATCGGCGC
>JAWVFR010000047.1:0-27333 GCA_033855845.1 Solirubrobacteraceae bacterium | reverse complement strand
CGGACGCGTCGTCGATCGTGGGCGCGGTGTTGGGCATCGCGATGACGGCGCAGTAGCCGCCCGCCGCCGCCGCCGCGGTGCCGGTGGCGAAGTCCTCCTTGTGCTCCTGGCCGGGCACGCGCAGGTGGACGTGTGGGTCGACCCAGGCCGGAAAGAGGTGGCGGCCCTCCCCGGCGATCGTCTCGACGCCCTCGGGCGCCTCCAGCGAGCCGGGCGCGCCGACCTGCGCCACCGCGCCGTCGCGCACGAGGACGTCATGGGGCCCGTCGAGTCCGGCCCGCGGGTCCAGCACGTGGGCGCCGGCGACGAGGACGGCCGTCACGCCGCGGCCTCGGCCGGCTGGGGCTCGGGCAGCGCGGCCACCGCGTCGGGCGCGTGGCCCCCTGCCAACAGCTCGTAGAGGACCGCCATCCGCACGACGACCCCGGCCTCCACCTGGGCCGAGATGGTCGCCTGGGGCGAGTCGATGACGTCGGCGGCCAGCTCCACGCCGCGGTTGACCGGACCGGGGTGCATGAGCACCTGCTCGGGCCGCAGCCGGGCGCGATCGATCTGGTAGACGGCCGCGTACTCGCGCAGCGAGGGGACGTAGGCGTCGCGCATGCGCTCGTGCTGCATGCGCAGGGCGTAGACGACGTCGGCTTCGGGCAGGCGGTCCAGCGTGTAGGACACCTCACAGCCCAGCGCCTCGATCCCGCGCGGGATCAGGGTCGGCGGGCCGCAGACGGTGACCCGGGCGCCCATCCGCTGGAAGGCCAGGACGTTGGAGCGCGCGACCCGCGAGTGCAGTACGTCGCCGACGATCCATATCTCCTTCCCGTCCAGCGAGCCCAGGCGCTGGCGCAGGGTGTAGACGTCCAGCAGCGCCTGGGTCGGGTGCTCGTGCTTGCCGTCGCCGGCGTTGATGACGCTGGCGCTGGTCCAGCGCGCGACGAGCTCGGCCGCCCCCACGTGGGGCGAGCGGATGACGATCGCCGCCGGGTCGTAGGCCGACAGCGTCTGGATCGTGTCCTTCAGCGACTCGCCCTTGTCCACGCTGGAGCCGGCGGACTTGACGGTCACCACGTCGGCAGAGAGGCGCTTGGCGGCCAGCTCGAAGCTGGACGAGGTCCGCGTGCTGGCCTCGTAGAAGAGGTTGACCACGGTGCGCCCGCGCAGCGCGGGGACCTTCTTGATCTCGCGGCCCGAGACCTCCGCGAAGGAGGCCGCGAGGTCGAGGATGCGTTCGATGTCGGCGCGCTCCAGGTCGGCGATGGAGAGCAGATGCCGGTGCCTCATACGAACGCCTCCTCGGTCTCGGTGATCGTGACCTCGTCCACGCCGTCGAGCTCCTCGACGCGGACGTTGACCCGTTCGTGGCGGGCGGTCGGCAGGTTCTTGCCCACGTAGTCGGGACGGATCGGCAGCTCGCGGTGCCCGCGGTCGGCCAGGACGGCGAGCTGGACCCGCGCCGGGCGCCCGTAGTCGAACAGCGCCTCCACCGCCGCGCGCACCGTGCGCCCGGTGAACAGGACGTCGTCCACCACCACCACGGTCAGGCCGTCGATGGGGAAGTCCAGGTGGGTGGCGTTGACCACCGGCGCGGCGGGACGGGTGCTCACGTCGTCGCGGTAGAAGGAGATGTCCAGGTCGCCGAGATCGACCGGATCCGCCGCCAGCTCCCCGACCAGCGCGTGCAGCCGGCGGGCCAGATGGGCGCCGCGGCGGTGGATGCCCACCAGGGCCAGGCGCTGGTCCTGGTTGTTCTCGACGATCTCGTGCGCGATCCGCGCCAGCGACCGGCGCACGTCGTCGCGATCGAGGACGACCTTCTCGTTCTCCACTTTCCAGCCCCTTCCTGGCCTCTCCGGACCGGGTTAAAGGAACCGCCGCGAGCAGCCTAGCATCCGTCCCAGCGCACCACCTTGGGCTCGCCGCGCTCGGGGAAGGGCAGCTCGATCGTGTCGAAGTCGTGCGGCACGACGGCCGTGGGGAAGATCGCCCGGGCCTCCTCGCGCACCTCGCGCCCGCCGTAGCGGGTCGAGAGGTGGGTGAGGGCGAGCATCCGGACCTCGGCGTCGCGGGCCAGCGTCGCCGCCTGCGCGGCGGTGGAGTGGGCGGTCTGGGCCGCGCGCTCGGCCTCGTCCTGGGCGAAGGTCGCCTCGTGCACGAGCAGGTCGGCCTGATGGGCGGCGACCGCGAGGGACTCGCACGGGGCCGTGTCGCCCGAGAGCACGATCTTGCGGCCGGGCCGCGGCGGGCCGAGGACCTGCTCCGGGGTCACGCCATCGACCGTCTCTCCCTCCTGCAGGCGCCCGAAGTCGGGCCCGGGGCGCACGCCGAGGCTCTGGGCCAGCTCGGCGTCCAGGCGGCCGGGCCGCTCCTCCTCCCACAGCGCGTAGCCGAAGGCGGAGCCGCGGTGCTGCACCGGGAAGCAGCCGACCTCGTAGCCGTCGCGGCGCACCGACTCGCCGGCGGCCAGCTCCTGGAGCTCGAGCTCGTAGTGCACCCGCCCGTAGATGGGGCGCAGCAGCTTCATGACCTGGCCCAGGCCGGGCGGGCCGTAGACCCGCAGCGGCCGCTCGCGGTCGCGCAGGTCGAAGGTCTTGAGCATCCCGGGCAGGCCGAGCCAGTGGTCGACGTGGAAGTGGGTGATGAAGACGTCGTCGATGTCCGGGAGGCCGACGGAGCGCACGAGCTGGCGCTGCGTCCCCTCCCCGCAGTCGAACAGCAGCCGGTCGCCGCCGCGGCGGACGAGCACCGCGGGCAGGCCGCGGCGCGCGGTGGGCACCGAGCCGGCGGTCCCGGCGAAGAAGACGTCGAGGTCCATGGGGCGGCGAGCTTATTCCGTGGACTTCAGTCCAGCTCGACCAACTCGAACTCCACGCGGCCATCGGACACGCGGGCCATGCCCATCGTGTGGTGCGGAGCGCGCCGGCGCTCGGTCGGGCTGCCGGGGTTGAAGATCTGGAAGCGCCCGCTGCGCCCGCCGGCCGCCCGCTGGTGCAGGGGCGTATGCGAGTGGCCGAAGACGACGGCGTCCACGCCGGGGAAGCGCCGGCGCATGCGCTCCAGGCGCCCGCCCGCCGGGCCGGCGTCGTGGACGAGCGCGATCCGCGCCCCCGCGGCTTCCACCACCCGTCGCTCGGGCAGCCGGCGGCGCAGCTCTCGGTCGTCGACGTTGCCGTGCACGCCGGCCACGGGACCGATCGACTCCAGCGCGCGCAGGACCGACAGGGCGCTGAAATCGCCCGCGTGGAGCACCAGGTCGGCGGCCTCCAAGCGCTCGATGCAGGACGCCGGAAGCTGTTTGGGCCCGCGCGGCAGATGCGTGTCGGAGAGGATCGCGAGCAGCATCTTCGGCCCGCCAAGCTACCGATAAGCTGGCGCCACGCGCCCGTAGCTCAGTGGATAGAGCGCCCGCCTCCGGAGCGGGAGGTCGCAGGTTCAAATCCTGCCGGGCGCGCTTGGACGCGCTACCCGCAGGCGCGGTACGTCCGGGCGCTGCGCAGTGTGCGGCCGCCGGCGGTGCGGACGGAGACCGCGATCCGGTAGGTGCCCCGGCGCGGGAGCCCGCCGACCCGCACGGGCAGCAGGAGCCGGCGGCCGCGCACGGACCTGACGCGTCGCCCGTTGACGGCGATCAGCGCCGACACGGCGCGGTTCGCGCCCCGGCGGCGCAGGATGCGCACCGTGACGGCGCGGCGCCGGACGCAGCCGCGGTTGCTGGACATCGCCGCCGCGGCCAGGGGTCGCGGCTTCGCGCCCAGACCGGCGCGCTGCGGCGCCGGGGCGCCCCCCGGCCCCTGGAACCGGGCGAAGCCGGAGGACGTGACCCCCACCTGGGCGCCGAGCCGCGGCAGCGTGAGCGTGCCGGGGGCCGCCGGGTCGGCGACGATGGAGACCGGACCGGCGACGGTGTTGCCGCGATTCGTCGGGTTGCTGGCCGCGATCACCAGACGCATGACGTGGCCCTTGGCGAATCGGTGGGCGATGCCGGGCAGCTCGATCCGCACCGGCTTGGTGACGTCGGCCACGCGCACGGCTGACAGCAGGTTGCGCGGCAGCTTCGTGGTCGCGCCGTCGACGTCCAGCAGCTTGGCGAAGAGCACGAGCTTGCCCGAGTGGTTGGACTGGGCCCCCGCGAACGTCGGGGCGTCGAGCTTCACCGTCAGCTGAGGGATCCCCACCAGGTCGAAGTCGCGGGCCAGCGGGGCGGTGTCGTAGGTCGCGGTGGTCCCCGGGGCGTCGGCACCCGGAACTTCCGTGAACCCGTTCCCCTGGCCCGTCGCCCCCGGCGCGGCGGCGAAGCTCGCGGTGCCGGGCTTGACGCTCCCCCGGGCGCCCACGAGCTGGCCGGACCCCGAGAGGTACACGGTCTCGTCAGCCCCGGCGGGGTAGCTCGGGGTCACGCCGACCGCCGGCGCGGCGTTGCCGGAGTACGTGACCCAGTTGCGCAGGAAGGAGACGTCCAGCGAGGGCGCGTCGCCCACGCCGCGCAGGTAGTAGTCGAACCACTCCAGCGCCATCCGGCTCTCGTAGGCGGCCTCGAGGTTGGTCGAGTCGCTCTCGCCGGGGATCCCGCCCCCGGAGTGGCCCGAGGAGCGCCACAGCATCTTCACCGGCGTGCCCTGGGCGCGCAGCGCCCGGTAGGTGGCGACGGACTCCTGGAGGTTGAACAGCGTGTCGCTCTGGCCCTGGGCCAGCAGCGTCGGGATCCTGATCCTCGACATGTAGGACTGGACCGAGGCGTGGCGCAGCAGGTTCAGCGTCGCCTCGTCCGGATAGCCGGTCGCGCCCGACGTCACGAGCGACGCGCAGACCTGATCGCTGAAGTTCGGGCACGCCCCGAGATGGCTGGGATCCTGGTTCTGGACCGCCTGCTGGAAGCCCTGGCCGAGGCCCAGAGCGGTGAACAGCACGGGCCAGTCGCTCTTGATCACGCCCGGCGTGCGGTACGTGACGCCGTACGCGAAGTCGGTGTTGTTGGGCCCGAGCGAGTAGGAGAGGTCGTTCCAGGTGATCTGGGGCACGATCGCGTCCAGGCGCCGGTCGACGCCCGCGATCGCGAACTGGATCTGGCCCCCGTAGGAGCCGCCGATCATCCCCACGCGCGGGTCGCCGGGAGCGTCCTTGACGATGTAGTCGATCTTGGTGCCGTCCTTCGCGGCCTTCGTCCCGCCCAGGAAGGAGAGGAGCTGGCTGCCCGCCTTGCCGTCCCAGTCCGGGTCGTCGAGCGTGATCTTGCAGCCGCTGTTGCCGAAGCCCAGGCCGGAGTAGGCGAGGAACGCGTAGCCGCGCCTGGCGTAGCTGAGGCCGAGCGTGTCGAAGTCCGCCTTGCTGCCGCCGAAGCCGTTGGTGCCCATGACGGCCGCCACGGGATCCGTGGTGGACGCGCCCGCGGGCGAGAAGAGGTTCGCGGTGATCGTGCACCGCGTGGCGTTGTCCGGCCCCACCATGACGTCGAAGGCAAGGGCCTTCTTCGTCGGCTCGGCGCCCAACGCCGCTGTCGCCGACACGGCGACGACCGCACCCGCGACGGCGAGCGCCCGCACCAGCAGTCCAGCCATCCCCCCGCGCATTCGAATCTCCCTCAAGTCGAGCCCGGTCTCGGGCCCACACTAAAGGCTTGTCGCGTCCGATTCGCCGGTTCGGCGGCGGCGAGGAGAAAAAGTGGCGCCCGCCCCCGACCACGGCCAGCGGGAGGGAAGGACCGAGGGCGGGACGCCACAGGGAGTTATCGCCCATCCCGGCCACTCCCAAAATCCGCCTATTGGCGGATATTTGCCTCAGCGCATGACATTGCGGGCGACGGTGTAGCGGCCCGTCGTGGGCGCCAGGTTCAGATACACGCCGTTCGCCTTGGACAGGCGATTGCCGGTGATGACGAAGCTCTCGCGGGTCCCTCCCGCCGCGTCGGAGGACGCCACGAAGACATCGGCGCCCGTCGTGCCCGAGATCCGGTTGTCGCGCCACTCGCTGCGGCCGCCGGTGGTGTCCTCCTGGAACCACGAGATCCCGATCGCCCCGTCGCGGATGTCGTTGTCCACCACGCGGCTGTCGCGGCGGCGCACCGACACCCCGCTGTCGTGGAAGCCCTGCACGCGGTTCCCCGTGACCGTGCCGTACGCGCCCTTGAGGTAGATGCCGTGCTTGCCGTAGGCAATCGACGGGTCGCGCCCGGTGACGGTGATCGTGTTACCCGCGATCAGCGCGCGCTCGCCGGCCATGATCAGCCCCGAGTCGCGGGTCCGGGCGATGGTGTTGTCGCGGATCGTCCAGCCCGAGTCCTGCGGGTGCGCGGAGTTGATCCCGACCCCGGTGTCGTGGACCCGGTTGCGCTGGAGCGTGACGTCCTGCGACCCGATGCCGATCGATCCCGCGGAGGCGATCCCCTGGTCTGGCCCCGTGACGTCCAGGTCCTGGATCACGATCCCGCCGGCACCCGCCAGGAACACCCCTCGCGTGAGGCGGGCCCGTCCCGCGCCGTAGGAGCCGTACACGATCGGGGCGTCCTTGGTGCCGGAGGCCCGGAGCTCCAGCGTCGCGTCCGAGAAGGCCGCGCCCCCCTTGAACAGCACGCCGTCCCCGGGGCGCAGCCGGGCGCGCGTGACGCGGGCCACCGTAGCCCACGGCCGGCCCGCGCTGGTCCCGGCCGCCGCGTCGGACCCCTGCGGGCTCACGTAGTAGGTGCGGCCCGTGATCGTGCCGGACGGCGGGGCCCCGCCTCCGAGCAGCCAGATCGCGACGGCCCCGCCGGCCAGCGCCAGCCCGGCCGCGATGAGCGCCACGCGGGTGCGGACTGGCCTCGACACGATGCGAGAGATTGTGGCAGCGCGGGGACGCGGCCCCGGCTAGCCCAGCGCGCGGGGCCGGTTGGAGCGCAGCCGGCCGATCTCGAACGCGTAGCGCGCCAGCAGGTCCACCAGCGCGAAGCGGGCGCCCTCGCGGTCCCCGGCGCGCGCGGATCGCGCCGCGCGACCCAGGCACCAGCGCGCCTGGCCGGCCAGCGCCCGCAGGGACGGCGGCGGCGAGGCGCCGGGGTGGCGGCGGTTCAGCCAGCGCGCGCCCGCGCCGTGGCCGGACTGCTGGCCGAGCAGCGTGCGCAGCGTGTCGCGGTTGCGGTGCGCGACCCGGGCGCCGGGACGCTCCTCCAGCTCCCACCCGGCCTGGCGCAGGCGCCAGCACAGGTCGGCGTCCTCGCCCCAGCGCGCCTCCTCGTCGAAGCCCCGCACCGCCTCGAACGCCTCGCGGCGCACCGCGCAGTTGGCGGTCTGGGCGTAGGGCGCGTGCGGGTGCACGAGCGTCGTGCGGTGGTCCATCATGCCCCGGGCGCTGACGTAGCGGGCGGCCAGGGTGTCGCGGGCGGCGACGTCGTCGATCCCACCGGCCAGGACCGCGGTCCGCTCCCCGGGCGGCGACTCGAAGTAGGCGTCCAGCAGGCCGGTCGGCGGCTCGACGTCCGCGTCCACGAAGACCAGCCACTCGCCGCTGGCCGCTGCCGCGCCGGCGTTGCGCGCCGCGCCGGGCGCCGCCACCCCGCCGGCGCGCAACCAGCGCACCGGCCCGAGGTCGTCCGGGTCGGCCGGCGCGGCCCGGTTGTCGGCCACGATCAGCTCGTCCCAGTCGTCGTGGCGCAGGCCACGCAGGCGCGCCACGACCTCGCGCAGCTCCTCCTGGGAGCCCGCGAACGGCACGATGACCGAGACCCGAGGCCGCGACACGCGGCCGGACGCTAGCGCGGGTCGCGCTCAGCGCGAGTAGTTGGAGGGCTCCACGTGCGGGTAGGCGCCGCGGCTGCCCTTGAACACGTAGGGATTCTGGATCCGGCAGGCGGGCGCGCTCCCGGCGCCGCCCGGGCCGCCCGGGTCGGCGCGGCGCTCGCCGTTCCCGGCGACGCCCGTGTTCTTGCAGTCCCAGTTGGGGAGGATCCCGGACTGCACGATCTCGCGGCCCGTCACGGACAGCGGGCTCAGGTACGCGTTGCCGCGGTTCGAGCTCAGGCGCCGCGGATGGGCGGCGATCGTCTCCAGCCCGGTGGGGCCGAACTGACGCAGGTAGTGGCCCGTGGCGCGCGGATCGCCGGAGGGCGTCGTGGCCGCAGTGGCCACCCCGAGGTTGGCGAACATGTCGGTGAGCGTGTGCTGGTGCTGGCCGATCCACTCCAGGATCGGGTTGACCTCCTGCAGCCACGGTCCCAGCGCGGCCAGCGTGGGCTCGAGCCCGGCGAAGATCTGGCGCAGCGCGGGCAGGGAGCGCTTGGAGGAGTCGATCAGCGGCCCCAGGTTGACGAACAGGCGCCGCAGGTCCGGGCCC
This sequence comes from Solirubrobacteraceae bacterium, assembly GCA_033855845.1. Lineage (GTDB taxonomy): Bacteria > Actinomycetota > Thermoleophilia > Solirubrobacterales > Solirubrobacteraceae > AC-38. The sequence goes on along the minus strand of JAWVFR010000047.1, from coordinate 19,038 downwards.
AGGTCGCCCAGCGCGTGCAGGGTGGGCGCCAGGTCGTCGATGGCCGGGGTCAGCGTGCGGATCAGCGGCCGGGTCTTCAGCGAGAACGTGCGCAGCCGGTCGTTGGTCAGACGCGACTCGTCCAGGAAGGTCGGGAAGATCTGCCACACCTGGGCGAAGGCCTCGCGCTCCTGGGCGATGGCCGAGAAGACCTGGTCGGTGTTGGTCACCAGGGCGCGCAGCTGGTCCTCGCGCTCGGTCAGGGCGGCGAAGACCACACCGGTGTTGCGGACCAGCAGGCGCAGCGCCTCGCGCTCGCGGTCGAGGATCGCGAACAGGTCGCCGCCCTCCTGCACGAAGGCGGGCAGGTTGCCCAGGGAGTCGTTGAGGTCCTGGCCGCGCCCGCGCACCCCGGTGGCCAGGCTCTGCTGCCAGGTCCGGAAGGCCTGGCGGGTGTAGGGGTCCAGCGCGCCGAGGATCTCGTCCAGCTCGACGGCGGGCTGGATCTGGCGGTTGGCCAGCCGCCCGCCCTCGGGCACCGCGCGAGCGCCGGGCGAGCCGGTGGTGAGCTCGACGTAGGTCTCTCCCAGCAGCGTCTTGAAGCGCAGGGTGGCGCGGGCGTCGGAGGCGATCGGGGCGTAGCGGCGGTCCAGCTCGATGGTGGCGATGGTGCGGTTGCCCCGCGGGTCCACGCGCTTCTGGCGGACCTTGCCGACCTCGACGCCGGCCACGCGGACGTCGGCCTCCACCGCGAGCTGGGTCGCCTCGGGGAACGCGACCTCGAAGCGGTAGCCCTGCGGCTTGAGCGGGGACGCGCCGCCGAAGGCCAGCCACAGGAACAGCAGCAGCCCGAAGCACGACAGCGCGAACAGCACCATCGTGAGGATCCGCCCGACGGAGGGAGCCTGCTTCTGCATGGCTAGGGTTGGCCTCCGGCGCATATCGCCGGGTCGGTCAGCACGCCGGCGAAGCCGAACACCAGCGCCGCCTGGGGCTGGGCCTCCACGATCGCGCGGATCGTGGCGCACGTCCCGCCGAGCGTGATCGGGCGGCCCGGGCCGTGGGCGTCGCCGGAGGAGAACAGGTTCGCGGTCTGGTGCTGGAGCCAGGCCAGGTGGAACAGGTAGCCCTCCTCGCGGGTGGCCTTGTTCGGGTCCTCGCGGCCCTGCGGGTTGTAGCCCAGCAGGTTGAACAGGTGGTTGAGGACCACGAAGGAGCGCGTCAGGTAGGGCTCGGCGGTCACGAGGTCGCGCGCCGCCGGGTGCAGGTCGCGCATCAGCGGGGTCGCCTCGCGCACGAAGGGCCGGATGTCCTTGCGCACCAGCGGCGTCGCCTCCAGCGCGTAGGGCGTGGTGGCGCGGTTGGCCCGGACGATCGCCCCGGCCACCGGGACCAGCTTCTCCGAGGTCGGCCCCAGCAGCTTCGCCATGGTGTCGACGCGGTCCAGCGTCTTGGTCGCCTGGCGCAGCGTGGACGGGAACTCGCGCACGGTGGCCGACACGTTGGAGGACTCCGAGGCGAAGGCCCGGAACACCGTGGCCGAGGTGGTGATCAGCTCCGCCAGGTCGTCGTCCTTGGTCTTGACCTCCTGGTTGAGCTGGTTCAGCGAGCTGATCAGGCGGCGCAGCTCGCGGCGGCGCTTGGCCACCTCGGTGGAGACCGCGGCGATGTCGCGGAACGTCGGCTCGAAGCGCGCCAGCGCGTCCTGCAGGTCGTTCCCGCGCCCTTTCAGCCCCCGGCCCGCGCCGTGGAGCAGCAGCTTGAGGTAGTCGCGGGTGTCGCGGTCCAGCGAGGCCAGGAACTCGTCCGGGTTGACGTCGGGCAGGGTGCTGCGCAGCGGGAGCGTGAACCCGGCCTTGGCCCGCGGCGCCTCGCGGCTGCCGGGGTTCAGCTCGATGAACATGTCCTTCAGCCCGGTCTTGGGCCGCAGCAGCGCCTGCGCGTCGGTGTGGACGAGGTCCTCGAACTTCCGGTCGATCTCCATCGTGATGACGGCGCGGCCGGTGCGCTTCAGCTCGACCTTGCCGATGTCGCCGATGCGCACGCCCGACACCCGCACCGTCTGGCCCTGTCCGGGCGTGACGGCCTGCGCGGTCTCGAACTCGGCCCGCAGGATGAACGGCTTGTCCTCCAGCAGCGGGAAGCGCAGCCGCTGGTGGTCCAGGACGTAGAAGGCCACGCCCGCGGCCACCGAGACCAGCGCCAGGATGGCCAGGAAGTCGCGGCGGTGCTTGCCGATCGCGCGCCTCATCGCGCCTTGGCCTTCCCGCCCACCGCGGCCGGCGGCTTGGCATCCAGGGTCACGGTCGGGCCGATGCCGCGCACCCGCAGCGGCGTACCCAGCATCCGCGCCTGCTCGCCCAGCATGGCCAGCAGGTCCTTGCGCGCGGCCGCCTCGTAGCGGCTGCCGGGCACGCGGCTGTGGTCGACCTTCTGCTGCTGGGGCGGAGCCTGGATCTTCGTCCGCAGATCCGGCGGCTGCTGGGTCTCGCACGGCACGTCGGGCATCAGCGGCGGGCGGCCGTTGAGCGCCTTGGGCGGCTGGATCCCCTGGATCGGCTCGGTGGTGTAGAAGCGCCGACCGTCGCCGGTGGCGAAGGAGAAGTTGGCTGTGGAGGCCAGCGAGCGCACGTACTGCCCGTTGGCGTCGAAGGAGCGGCTCTCCCCGGCCAGCCCCGGCAGCGACTTGGGCGCCTCCTGGTAGACCGGGCCGGTGGCCTTGAACTTGGTGTCCGGCACCGTGTCGGCGGTCCACGGCAGGACCACGGTGTTCTGGCAGGAGGACAGCGCGCGGATCTGCTGCTGGAGGCCCACGCCGCCGCGGTTGAGCTTGACCAGCGACGGGACGGTGGCGCGCAGCTGAGCCACCAGGCCGCGCAACTCGGGCCGGGACATCAGCAGGCGCATCTGGGTCACGAAGGGCAGCGCGGCCTCCAGCGCGGGCCGCGAGGAGCGGGCGGCCGGTCGCATGGCGGCGATGAAGCGCCGGAAGGACGGGAAGGCGGCGTTCAGCGAGCCCAGCGCTCGGTGACCGGCCTCCAGCGTGCGCGGCAGCTCGGCGATCAGGGCGGAGAGGTTGTCGGACTCCACCGCCAGCGCCTGCGCGGTGGTGGCGAAGTCGCTGATCAGCGACTTCAGCGCCTCGGGGTCGCGGTCAAAGGCCTCGGCCACGGCGCCCGCGCTGTCCACGTAGCCCGACAGGTCGTGCTCCAGGATGCCCAGCGTGGCCTCGTTGACGATCGCCGAGTCGCGATAGGCCGGCTCCCAGTAGCGAATCGAGGCGTTGTAGCCGGCGCCGCCCCTGCCCGACAGGCCGCGACCGTACTCGTCCAGGACGTCCTGCAGGTCACGGCGCGTGTCGGTCTGCAGGGCGGTCAGCAGCTCGCCGAACTGCACCGGGGCCGCGGTCTGCTGCACGGGCACGGTGTCCCCGTCGCCCAGCGCCGGCGCGCTGGGCGAGCCGGGCTTGACGTCCACGAAGTAGTTGCCCTCCAGGAAGATGCGCGGGCGAATCTTGATCTGGGCGTCACGGCGGATGGGGATCGAGCGGTCGTCGATGCGCATCGTCACCAGGCCGCCGCGCCCGCCCGCGATGTGCTGGACCTCCGTGACCTTGCCCACCTTCACGCCGGCGATGCGCACCGGGGAGTTGGGCTTGAGGTCGTTGACCGTCTGGAACGCGGCCTTCAGCTCCCAGTGGTCGCGGAACGGCACCGACTTGGTGAAGCCGAAGTACACGGCCACCAGGATCAGCACGAGCGCGATCGCCCCCGCGCGGATGGAGGTGCGCCGGTCGCCCTCGACGCGCCGGCGCCTCATCGGTCCAGCTCCGGCGGCATGAGCGGGCCCTGCTGCGGCGTGCGGGTGAACGTCTGTCCCGGCAGCACGCGCGGGCGTCCCGTGAACGTCGGCCCCTGGTTGCCCGGGATGTGCGGGTCGACGACGATGTCGTCCGTGCCGTAGGCGTTGGCCTTGCGGATGTAGCCGCGCTGGCCGGACTCGCAGTCCGCGTTGCCCATCCGGTCGATGGCCGCGGTGTAGACGTTGACGTGCAGGTTCGCCGGGGTGCCCGAGATCGGGTTCTTCCCGGTCGCCGGCTGGGTCGCGCCGAGCGACCCCGGCGAGTTGTCGTGGCGCGGCGCCTGGTTGAGCAGCGTGCGCTGCGCGGTGCCGGTCGGGTCGGGCTCAGAGATGTGCTCCCCGGCGTTGGTCCACGCGTAGTTGAAGTAGTTGCACACCGTGACGTAGGGGCCGACGAAGCGCAGCGTCGGGTTCAGCGTGGTCACGGTGGCGATCAGGCCGCGCAGGGCCATCCCGGTGCCGGGATTGGAGAACAGCCGGCGCGCCTGGTCGAGCGTCTTGCGCAGCTCGTCGTTGATCTCCGGCGTGCGGCGCAGGACCGGGGTGCCCACCTGCAGCGCGGGGGTGATCCGCGGCAGCGCGTATGGCATCTCCTGTGCGGCGCGCGACAGCGAGCGCGAGAAGCGCGCGAAGTCGCGCAGGAACGGGCGCTGGACCGGGAATGACCGGATCCCCGAGTCCAGCGTGGGCACCGACCGGCGGATCGTCTCCTGCAGCGCGACCGGATCGCGCGACCACGCCTCGAAGGTGTCGGCGCCGGAGGTGAACCCGTGCGCGTAGGCGTCGGCGACCGGGGCCACGACCCGCGCGGCGTCGCCGAGCTCCTTCCAGAAGCGCGCGAACTCCGTGTCGCGCGCCCCCAGCACGGTCATCACCGGCCGCAGGTGGCGCAGGAAGCGCGGCGCCGCGGCGATCGTGTCGTTGAGCGACTGGCCGCGCCGCGCCAGGGTGTCGCCGAAGCCGCGCAGGTTCTCCTGCGAGGCGTCTCGCGTCGGCCGGTCGAAGATGTCGTAGAGGCGGTCGAGGTCGACGGGCAGGCGCGTCTGGCCGATGGGCAGCGTGTCGCCGTTCTTGAACGTCTGCTTCGAGCGGCCGCGCGTGAGCTCGACGTACTTCAGGCCCAGCACCGAGCGCGGCCGGATCACGACCTGGCTGTCCAGCGGGACGGCCCCCGCCTTGTCGTCGAGCTTCAGGACGGCCTCGGCGCCGACCTGGCCGTCGGCCATGCGCACCGGCTTCATGTCCTCCACCACGCCGATCCGGTAGCCGCCCTCGCGCACGTCGTTGCCGGGCAGCAGCGCGGCGCCGTTGGGCACCTGCACCTTGAGCTGGCGCGTGGGGACGAAGGGCAGGCCGTTGTTCGCGTTGTAGGCGAGGAAGACCGCGACCACGGTCACCAGCGTGGTGACCGCCCCGACCAGGACGGGGTTGGCGACGATGGAGGAGCTGCGCCGGCTCATGCGCCCAGGAGGTAGTCGAGGAGGGACGGAGCCGCGGAGTTGCCGCGCAGCGGGTCGCGGGGCACGCTCTGGGTCAGCCCGCCCGGCAGCTGGATGTCGGGCAGCCGGCCGCCGAGCAGGCCACCCAGCGCCTCGCCCAGCCCGCCGGGAGTGGGCCGCGCGGGCGCCCCGGGCGCGCCGGGCGCCGCCGGCGCCGGGCCGGCGGCCTGCTGCGCGCCGTTGAGGATCGCCGCGTTCTGCGCGTTGAGCTGCTCGCGCCCGTGCGCGCGGGGCGCGGTGGCGCTGGGGTCGGGCTCGTTGATCGCCGGGCGGTGGGGACCGAGCGCGGCCAGGCACTTCTTGGTCGCCGGGTTCTTGCCCTGCTCGGCGTTGGTGTAGTTCGCGCAGGTCGGGTCGAAGAACGCGCTGACCTTCAACACGTAGGAGTCGTTGTCGAACAGGTTGATGGCCTGCGACTGGTTGAAGACGTACTGCAGGATCGCCTCCAGGCCGGTGTAGCCCTTGCCGCCCGGCGAGCGCGGGTCCTTCTCGGTCGCCTTGGCGCGCGAGTCCAGGTCCTCCAGCGTGTAGGCGAGGTTGCGGCCGACCTCCGGCGCGGGCTTCGCGAAGGTGCGCAGCTCGCCGATGCGCGGCCGCGCGGCGCGAACCGCAGGGCGCCCGGCGCGCGCCGCCCCGGCGAGCGAGCGGGTGGCCGGGCGCGAGGCGTCCGCGAACGGGCCCAGAGCGTCGAAGAAAGCCCGGAGGCGCCCGGCGTTGGCGTTCAGCGCGGCCAGCGCGGGGATCTGGCCGTCGGCCGCCTCCTGCAGCGTGCCCAGCGTGGGACGCAGCTCGCGCAGGAAGGTGGGGAAGCGGCGGAACTGGGCCGCGATGTTGGGGGCCTGCGCTGCCGACGCCTTCGAGGTGTCGCGGGCCTCGGAGATGAAGCGCGTGACGTCCTTGCGGTTGGCGGCCAGGCGGGCCAGCACCACGTCGGCGTTCTGGGCCAGGTCGCGGATCACGCGGCGCTGCTCGGCCATGATCGCCAGCACGCGGTCGGTCTCGCGCAGGGCCGGGCTGAGGCGGCGGATGGTCTCGTTGAGGTCCTGGCCGCGCGCGCCGAAGGCCGCGCCCAGCTCGCCGATCAGGATCGAGAAGCGCTCGCGGTAGGGACGGCGCATGATGTTGTTGACCAGGTCCACCGGCACCGTGGAGCCGGTCCGCTCCACCGGGATCGTGCTCCCGGTGGGCAGCACCTTGCGCGCCTTGCCCGGCAGGCAGTCCAGGTAGTACTCGCCGATCAGCGATTGCGGGCGCGACTCGCAGAAGACGTCGGCGCGCAGCGAGCCGAAGCCGCGCTCGGTGATGTCGATCTCGACCCGGGCGCGGTGCGTGCGCCGGTCGACGTCCATCGACTTGATCTTCCCGGCCCGGACCCCGGCGATCTTGAGGTCCGCGCCCTCGATCAGGCCGAAGGCGTTGTCCATCTCCACCCAGTAGCGCTGCTCGGAGGGCCCGCCCGAGGCGGCCCCGGTGACCAGGAAGGCGGCGCCCGCGACCAGCGCCAGCGCGATGAGGGCCAGGCGCCTCATGGGCCGAGCGGGACGTGGCTGGGATTGCAGTTGTAGTTGGCCGACGGCCGCCAGGGGGTCGACCCGTCGCCGCGGTCGCGCTCCACCGCGCCGGGGCAGCGGTTGTTCTGCCCGATCATCGCCACCGAGCGGAACAGCGAGGCGCGCTGGTCATAGGGGACGAAGTCCAGCGTCGGGACCAGGCCCTCGGTGATCCGGAAGGCCGGCACGCTGGTGGCCACGCGCGACGCGCTGCCGTTGGCGTCGTAGAGCCCCGAGTGGCTGAAGTCGTCGAACCAGCCCGTGAGGTCGGGCGCGTACGGGCGCTGGAACGCCCACTCCGGCGTCTGATGGGCCAGGGACTCGGCCGACTCCGGGAACGATCCCCGGCGCTGCTTGCCGTTCACGTTGACCGGCCCGATCGCGATGTCGCGGAAGGGCAGCGTGGCCTTGGACAGCTCCAGCAGGTCGTTGTCCGTCCCGGGCCGGCGCACGACGTCGGCCAGGTCGCGCACCGTGGGCCGCGCGTCGGTGGCGAAGCCCCGCAGCTGGCGCAGCACGGGCCGCAGCCGGATCGCGACGGGCTTGGACTCCTCCACCAGCGGCGCCGCGTCGTCCAGCGTCCGGCGCAGGTTGACGAAGGTCGTGTTGGCGCGGCGCATGAAGGGCGGCAGGCGCCGGATCGCGGTGGACAGCGACTGGCGCTCGCGGGCGATCGCGCCCGTGGTGGTGGCCAGGCCGTCGATCAGCGAGGCCAGCGCGTCGCGGCGGTCGGCGACGTCGGTGACCAGCTTGGAGTTGGCGACCACGAACCGCTGCAGCAGCTGGTCGTCGCGGTGCAGCTCGCCGAACAGGCGGGCGGAGGCGATCAGCGAGGGGTTGAGGTAGTGCCAGCCCGCGTTGGCCTCGTCGCCGCGCCCCGCGTACTGCGCGGCCGAGCCGCGGATCACGTTGGTCAGGCCCTTGCGCGCGCGCTGGTCGAACAGGGCGAAGAGCTGGTCGATGTCCACCGCGGTGGTGGTGCGGACCTCGGGGATCACGCCGCCGTCCGGGATCTCGCGCGCCCCGGCGGGGGCCAGGTTGAGGTCGACGTAGCGGCCCGCCGCGCTGGACTGCGAGGACTGGCGGATCGTGGCCTGGGTGCCCTCGCGCAACGGCGCGATGTGGGGGTCGAGCTCCATCACGACCTCGGCCAGGCCGTTGTCGGTGAGCTCGACGCTCTTGATCACGCCGACCTTGCGGCCCGCGGTCTGGACCAGGTTGCCCTGGACCAGCTGGCCGCCACTCTGGAACTGGGCCTTGACCCGGTAGCCGTCGCTGCTGCTGAGCAGGACGACGGCGACGCCCAGGCACACCAGGATGACCGCTGCCAGAGCGGCCGCCCGTGCCAGAATTCCCTCGTTGTCCTCCGGTTGGTCCTCTGCGGCCACGCTTTCCCCTGCCTTGCCCCTATGCCGCGGTGGACACCGCGCCCAAAGCTGGGCGGCAGACTAACGTGAGAGGCGCGTGAGGGGAGTCAGTTCACCCGCCCGCGACCGCGGGCAGGATCTTGACCTCGTCGCCGTCGGCGACCTCGGTCTCCAGGCCGGCGAGGAACCGGATGTCCTCGCCTCCGACGTACACATTTACGAAGCGTCGCAGGGTCCCGTCCTCGCAGATGCGATCCCGTAGGTCCTCGTAGCGGTCGAAGAGCGCGTCCAGCACCTCCCCCACCGTGCCGCCGCCCACCTGGGCCTCGGCGTCGCCGCCGGTGACGGCGCGCAGCTGGGTGGGGATGGCGACGGTGACGGACATGCGCTGGATCAGGCGGTGACGGCCTCGGGCAGCGCGGCCTCGAACGACTCCACCGAGGCGTCCACCTCGTGGACCGCGAAGGTGCCGCGGACTGCGTCGAGGGTCTTCAGGCCCTCGCCGGTGATGTAGAGCACGACGCGCTCGTCGCGCCCGATGTCGCCGCGGGCCGCCAGCTTGGCCAGCGTCGCCGTGGTCACGCCGCCGGCGGTCTCGGTGAAGATGCCGGTGGTCTCGGCGAGCAGCCGGATGCCGGCGCGGATCTCGTCGTCGGTGACCGAGTCGATGCCGCCGCCCGTGCGCCGCGCCAGGTCCAGTGCGTAGGGCCCGTCCGCCGGGTTGCCGATGGCCAGGGACTTGGCGATCGTGTCCGGCTTGACCGGCCGGCAGACCTCGTGGCCGGCCTCGAAGGCACTGGCCACGGGCGAGCAGCCCGCCGCCTGGGCGCCGTTCATGGTCGGGACCTCGCCGTCGATCAGCCCCAGCTCCAGCCACTCCTCGAAGCCGCGGGCGATCTTGGTGAACAGGGAGCCCGACGCGATCGGCGCCACGACACGGTCGGGCGTCTCCCAGCCCAGCTGCTCCGCCGTCTCGTAGGCCAGGGTCTTGGAGCCCTCGGCGTAGTAGGGGCGCATGTTCACGTTCACGAAGGCCCACGGGTGGTCGGCCGACAGCTCGGTGCACAGCCGGTTGACGTCGTCGTAGGTCCCCTTGACGGCGATCAGGTTGGTCCCGTACACGCCGGTCGCGAGGATCTTCTGCTCCTCCAGGTCGGCGGGGATGAACACGTAGGACCGCAGGCCCGCGGCTGCCGCGTGGGCGGCCACCGAGTTGGCCAGGTTGCCCGTGGAGGCGCAGGCCAGCGTGTCGAAGCCCAGCTCGCGTGCGCGGGCCAGGGCCACGGAGACCACCCGGTCCTTGAACGAGTGGGTGGGGTTGGCGGCGTCGTTCTTGACCCACACCTCACCCAGCCCCAGGCGCTCGGCCAGCCGGTCGGCGCGCACCAGGGGCGTGCAGCCGGCGGGCAGGCCGGCGCGCGAGCTGGACCGGTGCGAGGGGCCCGGCTGGGCCTCCAGCGGCAGGAACTCGGCGTAGCGCCAGATGTTCTGGGGACCGCCCTGGATCCGGCGGCGCACGGCGGCGACGTCGTGGATCGGGGCGTGGTCGTAGGTCACCTCGAGCGGGCCGAAGCACCGCTCGCAGACGTAGAGGGCGCCGAGCTCGTACTCGGCACGGCATTCCTTGCAACGAAGCGCATCTATGGCCATCAAAAAAACCTCTACCCGGGATGTGCAGAGGTTCCAGAAGACCACCGACACATCTCCCAGGCTTTGACTTGGAGCCTGCAGGATTTGGCACCGTTCCCGCCGCGTCAGCGACGGAATGGTTGCCGGGGCTTCATCGGGCCAGTCCCTCCACCCCTCTGGATGCTTGCGCGCAGGATAACACCCAGCGGGGCGTCAGTCACGCGATCCGGAGGTACACTCAAACGCGAGGCGAACCATGAATCTCGACGACCCCCTCAGTCCCCGCCATGCCGAGCCTGCCCAAGCCCCGCTTCGGTCGCTCCACGCGCGGACGTGGACAGGTCGTCACGCCCGCGCCCGAGCCTGACGTCCCCGCCGTCGAGATCGTCGAGAGCCACGGCCTGCGGTGGATCAACGTCGAGCGCCCGCGGCCGGTCGACCGCGCCTGGCTGGAGGAGCACTTCGACTTCCACGCGCTCGACTACGAGGACGTCTTCTCGCGCAACCAGCGCCCCAAGATCGACGAGTACGAGGGCTACCTGTTCATCGTGCTGCACTTCCCGCGCTTCGACAAGCAGGTGGGGCGCCTGAACGCGGCGGAGGTGGACCTGTTCGTCGGGCCGGACTTCCTCATCACGCTGCCCAACGAGCCGATCGACCCGGTCGAGTACCTGTTCGAGCGCGCCCGCACCCGCGAGGACGTGCGCGAGCAGTACTTCTCCAAGGGCCCCGGGTACCTGCTCTACAAGATCGTCGACGAGGCGGTCGACGCCTCGTTCCCGATGCTGCGCAAGATCGGCAACAAGCTGGAGCGGATCGAGGACGAGGTCTTCGAGGGCAGCTCCGAGGACGTGGTCCGCGACATCTCCAACGTCAAGCAGGAGATCATCAACTTCCGCAAGATCGTCCGTCCGCAGCGCGCGGTGTTCGGCGACCTGGAGCGCACCAAGCAGCGCTACATCGCCGACGACCTGGACATCTACTTCGACGACATCGTGGACGCGTCCGAGCGCATCTGGCAGATGCTCGAGGGCTACAAGGAGACGGTGGAGGCGCTGGAGGCGACCAACGAGTCGGTCATCTCCCACCGCGTCAACGGCGTGCTGCGGGTGCTCACCGCGTTCAGCGTGATCATGCTCCCGCTGACCCTCATCGCGAGCATCTTCGGGATGAACGTGCACGTCCCCGGCCAGGGGCAGGAGACGCCCTTCTGGATCATCATCGCCGCGATGGTGGGCATCCTGGCCGGGATGCTGGGCTACTTCCGTCGCCGGGGTTGGTTGTAGCCCCGCCGGCATCCTGCCGGCGATCTGATGGGGACTCGGCCTCCGGCCTCCGGTAACCGCCGGGCTTCGCCCGGCTCTAGAGCACCACGGCCCGGGCCCTGACACTGCCCGCGAGCAGGGCGGCGGCGCCGACCGCGTCGGCCGCGACGTCGGTCGCCGCGACCGGGGCGCGGGGGCGCCCGTTCGCGCGGGACGCGTGGCGGCGGACCTCGCGGGCGTAGGGCACCGCGAGCGCGAGCGGCAGCGGCGAGCGGCGAGCGGTCGCCAGCGCGGCGCCGCCGAGCGCGAGGTCGAACAGCGCGCTGCGCCGCGACAGGAACCAGCGGCGCCACAGGAAGTCCTCGCGCAGCTCGGGGATCCGCGCGGCCAGCGCCGGAAAGAAGCGCAGGCGCGCCCGCTCGGCGGCATACGCGCGCGGGCCGCGCGGGAAGACCTCGTGCCAGGCCAGCGCGTCCGCGCAGAAGGCGGTGCGCGCCCCGGCCCGCCGCGCGCGCCAGCCCAGCCACGCGTCCTCGCCCAGCTCCAGGCCCCGGCGCGGCCCCAGCCAGCTCTCGAACCCGCCCAGCTGCTCGAACAGCTCCCGGGACAGGAAGAGGTTGGCGCTCTCGAACAGCCCCCAGGCGCGGGTGACCCACAGCGTGCGGTCGAAGGGGCCGGGGTCGGCGTCCGCGCGCGGGCGCACGGCGCCCTGGACCAGGTCGGCGTCCGCCAGCGCGCCGGCCCCCGCGGCCAGCCAGCCGGGCGACGGCTCGCAGTCAGCGTCCAGGAAGGCCAGCGCGTCGCCGCCGGCCCGCGCGGCCCCGGCATTGCGGGCCCGGGCCGGGCCCTCTCCCCCGCCCTCCACCAGGGTCGAGACCACCGGCGAGGCGGCGGCCAGGCGCGCGGTCGCGTCGGTCGAGCCATCGTCCACCACGACCACGTCGAAGTCGGGCGCGCCCTCCTGCGCCTCCAGCCCCCGCAGCGTGGCCCCGAGGGTGGCGGCGGCGTCGCGCGCCGGGACGATCACGCTCACGGCGGACACGGGACGCAGCGTATAGTGCCCGCACCCCGTGGCCGCCTCCCTGGAGACCCTCGAGCGCCTGGCCTCCCAGCACGCGGGCGCGCGACCGAGCAAGCGGATGCTCGTGATCGTGAACCCCTACGCGACGACGGTCTCCGACCGCCTGCGCAACCTCGTCGTCTACGCCCTGCGCGGGCGCTACGAGGTCGACGCAGTCGACACCGAGGGCCGTGGGCACGCCACCGAGCTGTGCCGCGAGGCCGCGCTGGAGGGCTACGACGTCGTCGTCGCGTTCGGGGGCGACGGCACGGTCAACGAGGCCGCCAACGGGCTCGCGGGGTCCCGCACCCCGCTGACCTGCCTGCCCGGCGGCGCCACCAACGTCTACTGCCGCCTGCTGGGCATCCCGCCGGAGATCGTCGACGCCACCGAGCACATCCTGGGGCTGGCGGACGACTGGCGCCCGCGCACCGTCGACCTGGCCGAGGTCAACGGACGCGCCTTCACCTTCTCCTCGGGGATGGGCCTGGACGCCAGCGTGGTGGAGCGGGTGGACGCCCACCCCCACCTCAAGGCCCGGCTGGGCGAGTACTACTTCACGTGGGCGGCGGTCACCACCTTCAGCCGCCGCTACCTGGTCAGGCCGCCGCAGGTGGAGGTCCGGGTCGCCGGCGAGACGGTCCAGGGTGTGACCGCGATCGTCCAGAACGCGCGGCCCTACACGTACTTCAACCGCCGCCCCATCGACTTCGCCGAGGGCGCGGAGCTGGACTCCGGGAACCTGGCCTGCGTCGTCCTGCGCCGGGCCAACCCGCTGGACATGCCGACCGTCATCTGGCGCACGTTCTCGGGCCGGGCGCGCGTGCTCGACCACCGCCGGGTCTCCGGGTTCGACGGGCTCGACGGGCTGGAGGTCCGCTCCCAGGACGAGCGCCCGCTGCCGCTGCAGGTCGACGGCGACCACGTGGACGACGTCACCGAGGCGGTCTACGGGATGCGCCCCGGCGGGCTGCGCGTGGTCGCCTGAGGGGACCGGTGTGGTGACGGACCGCCGGCTGTGGTTCCTCCTCGCGGCCGGCCTGGCGGTCCGGCTCGCGCTGGCGGCGACCACGGAGGGCCTGACGTTCGACATCCAGTCGTTCGCGATCGTCCGCCACGCGCTGGCCGACTCGCCGCTGGACGTGTACGGCGCGGTGGGCCTGTACCGCTGGCCCTACCCGCCGGGCTTCTTCCCATGGATCGAGCTCGCCGCCGGGCTGGAGCGCGTGACCGGGGTCGCGTACCTCAACTGGGTGCAGCTCGCCCCGATCCTGGCCGACCTGGGGATCGCGGCGCTGGTGGGGTCGTTCCTGCGCGGGCGCGGCGCGCGGGACCGCGTCTGGCTGGGCGCGGCCGCGCTGGTGGCGCTGGGGCCCTCGTTCGTGGCGATCTCGGGGTACGCGGTGCAGATCGACTCCGTCGCGATCCTGCCCGCGGTCGCCGCGGTGGTCGTGTGGGAGCGTGGGGGCGCGGGACGGGCGTGGCAGGCCGGCCTGCTGGTCGGCGTCGCCGCGTCGATCAAGACCGTCCCCGCGGTCATGGTCCTGGCCCTGCTGCCCACCGTGCGCGACCGCCGCGAGGCGCTGGTGCTGGTCGCGTCCGCCGCGGCGCTGCCGCTGGCGCTGCTGGCTCCCTTCGTCGTCGCCGACCCGGACGGGGTCGCGGTGCTGCGCCGCTACGCCGGCGTGCCGGGGCTGGGCGGGCTCACGCTCGCCGTGCAGCCCGGCCTGGCCGCGCGCTGGCTCACCCATCCGGTGGGTCTCAACGGGCTCAACCACTGGATCGCCGGCCACACGATGCTGGTGAACCTGGTCGCCCTGGGCGGCGTCGGCGCCTTCCTCGCGCGCTTCCGCGTGCCCGCGCCGCGCGCGGCGGCGATCCTGTGGCTGGTGGTCTGGGCGTTCGGGACGGGCTTCTTCTTCCAGTACCTGGTGTGGGGCCTGCCCTTCCTGCTGCTCGACGGTCACCTGCGCGCGGCCCTGGCTCTGCAGGTGGTGGCCACCGCGGCCGCCGTGATCTTCTACCGCGGGCCGTGGGAGGACGCCGGGATCGTGGCGGTGTTCGCCACGCTGATGGTCGCGGTGTGGCTGGGATGGCTGGCCGGACTGGCCGCCCTGGGGCGCAGCGCGGTCGCGGCGGCGCGGGCGCCATGACTCGGCTGAGCCGCTGGGAGTGGGCCCTGCTGGCCCTCCTCGCCGCCTGGACGTTCGTCCCGCTGGCGTTGCTGCTCGGCGACGGGCGCCCGCTCACCGGAGCCGACGGCATCATCGCCGCCGACCAGCTCCAGTACCTGGCGTGGGTGCGCGACGCGGCGAACCACGGCCTGGCCGGGAACCTGTTCGACGTCCCCGCCGGTCCGCGGGACTTCGTGCACCCGATGTTCACGCCCTCCGGCGGCCTGGTCGCCCTGGGGATCTCGGTCCAGCTCGCGTACCTGCTGTGGAAGCCGGTCGCGCTGCTGGTGCTGGGCGCGGGAGCATTCGCGTGGGCGCGGCGCCTGCTCCCGGGCCGGCCGCGTGCGCAGGCCGCGGCCGCGACGCTGGGCCTGCTCTTCTTCAGCCCGCTCGCGGCCTTCGCGCTGCTGACGCGCACCGGCACGGGCACGGCGCGCGACCAGCTGCTCTCCACGGGGTCCGAGCTGTTCGCCGCCGGCGCGCTGTGGGGCTACCTGCCCACGGTCCTGGCCATCGCCCTGATGCCGCTGACGATCCTGGCCGTCGAGCGCGGGCTGGAGCGGCCGCGCTGGCTGGCGGTCGCGGCGGGCCTCGGCGCGCTGGTCTCCTGGCTGCACCCGTGGCAGGGCCTGACGCTGGTGGCGGTCGTGGCCGGGCTCGCCGCCTTCCCGGGGGAGACGCGGCGCCGGCGCCTCGCGCTGGCGCTGCCCGCGGCGGGGCTGCTGGTGCCCCTCGCCTACTACGGCGTGCTGGCGCGGACCGACCGCGCCTGGGAGCTCTCGTCGCGGGTGACCGAGGTCGGCCATCCGCCGCTGTGGGTGCTGCTAGGCGTGCTGCTGCCGCTCGCCGTCCCGGCGGTGTACGGGCTGCGGCGGCCCGGCGAGGACTTGGCCGAGCGGACGCTGCTGCTGTGGATCGTCGCCGGCCTGGCGACCTACGCCTTCGTCCCCCCCACCCCGGCGCACGCGCTGGCCGGGCTGGCACTGCCGCTCGGCGTCCTGGCCGTGCGCGGGTGGGAGCGGCTGCGCGCGCCCGCGGCGCTGGGAGCGGCCGCGCTGGCGGTGATGGTCGTGCCCGGGGCGGCGGCCGTGGCCCGGGAGCTGCGGGCCGCCGCGCACCGGCCCACGCAGCAGCTGTGGCTGGCCGACGGCGAGGCGGCGGCGCTGCGCTACGTGCGCGACCGGGCCCCGGGCGGGGACGTCCTGGCGTCGTTCCCGCTGGCCACCGCGGTGCCCGCGCACACGGGCCGGGCGGTGTGGGTCGGTCACCTGTCCTGGTCGCCGGACTTCACCGCGCGCGCACGCCGGACGCAGGCTCTGTTCGACGGGCAGATGGCCGCGGCGCCGGCGCGCGCCCTGGTGCGCGAAGCCGGCGTGCGGCTGCTGGTCGCCGGCTGCCCGACGAAGGCCGACGTGGGGCGCCTGCTCGGCCCCGCGGTGACCGCGGCCCGGCGGTTCGAGTGCGCGACCGTGTATGAGATAGGGCCGTGAGCGACGCCCCGACCCTCTCCATCCTCATGCCCGTCTACAACGAGCGGCCCACGTTCGAGACGGCGCTCCAGCGCCTGCTGGACACCGACCTGGACACCGACTACGAGGTCGTCGTGATCGACGACGGCTCCACCGACGGCACCCGGGAGCTGCTCGGCGGCGACCGCTGGCCGGACCATGTCCGCTTCCTCCAGCACGACCGCAATCGCGGCAAGGGCGCCGCGCTGCGCACGGGAATCGCTCAGGCGCGCGGACGCATCACCGCGGTCCTCGACGCCGACCTGGAGTACGAGCCCTCGGACCTGAACGTGATGCTGTCGCCGCTGCTGGAGGGCCGCGCCAACGCCGTCTTCGGGGTCCGCGCCTTCGACGGCTACAACAGCCACTCGTTCCTCTACGTCATGGGCAACAAGGGCGTCACCCTGGCGGCGAACATCCTCTTCAACATCTACATCAAGGACATCATGACCTGCCACAAGGCGGCGCCGACCGAGCTGCTGCGCTCGCTCCCGCTGCGCGAGACCGGCTTCGCCATCGAGGCCGAGTTGGCGGTCCGCCTCGTCCAGGCGGGCGCGCGGGTGTTCGAGGTTCCGGTCCAGTACCAGGCCCGGCCCACCGAGGAGGGCAAGAAGCTGCGCGCCATCGACGGCGCGCGGGTGCTGCGGACGCTGATTCGCTGCCGGCTGACCTAGCCGCCGCTGGGAGTGACGCGGTAGGCGTCGAAGACGCCCTCGATGTTGCGCAGGCGGCTGACGCCGCCGTCCAGCGCCTTGGTGTCCCCCACCTCGACGACGAAGCGGTTGCGGACCATCTGGTCGGACACGACGCAGCGCGCCTCGATGATGTTGATGCCGGTCTCCGCGAAGGTCCGCGAGAGGTCCTCCAGGAGGCGGTGACGGTCCCAGGCGTCGACGTGGATCTCCACCTTGAAGGTGGTCTTGCCCTCCCCGTCCCAGCTGACCGGGGTGAAGCGCTCGGGGTCGCGGCGCAGAGCGCGGGAGTTGGGGCAGTCCTCGCGGTGGATCGTGATGCCGCGCCCCAGGGAGATGTAGCCCACGATCGGGTCGCCGGGAACGGGGCGGCAGCACTTGGCCAGCCGCAGCATGACGTCGTCGATGCCCTCCACCTGGATGCCATAGGCGCTGGAGGAGGAGTCGGGCGCCCGGCGCTTGCGGTTGGTGGACAGCATGTCGGCCGCCGTGGGCTCGCCGGCCGCGGAGTCGCCCTGCTTGAGGCGCTGCATGACCTTCTGCACGACGACGCGCGGGGACACCTTCGCCCCGCCCAGCGCGATGTAGAAGTCGTCCGCCTTGCGGAAGCCCATCTCCCGGATGACGTGCGCCAGCAGCGGCGAGCCGACCACCTTCTGCGGCGGCAGCCCGTTCTTCTTCAGGTGCTCCTGGAGCAGCTCGCGGCCGGCGTGCTCGGTGTCCTTGCGCGACTCGGCCTTGAACCACTGCTTGATCTTGTTGCGTGCGCGGGTGGTCTTGACCAGCGCCAGCCAGTCGCGCGACGGGCCGCGCTCGCGCTTGGAGGTCATGACCTCGACGATGTCGCCGCTCTGCAGCTTGTAGGAGAGGGGGACCATCTTGCCCCCGACCTTGGCGCCCACGCAGCGGTGGCCGACGTCGGTGTGGATCTCGTAGGCGAAGTCCAGCGGGGTGGCGCCGGCGGCCAGCGACTTGACCTCGCCCTTGGGCGTGAAGACGAACACCTCGTCCTCGAACAGCTCCACCTTCAGCCGCTCCGCGAACTCCCCGGAGTCCTCGAGCTCCTGCTGCCAGTCCAGCAGCTGGCGGAGCCACTTGAGCTTCTCGTCGCCGCGGGCGGCCGGCCCGGAGCGCTCGTCGCCGTCCTTGTAGATCCAGTGCGCGGCGACCCCGAACTCGGCCATGTCGTGCATCTCGCGCGTGCGGATCTGAATCTCCAGCGGGCGGCCCTCGGGCCCGATCACCGTCGTGTGCAGCGACTGGTACATGTTGAACTTGGGCATCGCGATGAAATCCTTGAAGCGTCCGGGCAGCGGCTTCCACAGCGAGTGGATGACGCCCACCGCGCCGTAGCAGTCCTTGACCGAGTCGACCGTGACCCGCATGGCGGTCAGGTCGTAGATCTCGTTGAACTCCCGGCCCTTCTTGGTCATCTTGGAATAGATGGAGTAGAAGTGCTTGGCGCGGCCGAAGATCTCCGCGCCGATGCCCAGCGCGGACAGCTCCTTGAGCAGGTACTCGCCGGCCTTGGCCACGTAGCGCTCGCGCTCCTCGCGCTGCTGGGCCACCAGGTTCTTGATCTCCTGGTACTTGCGCGGGTGCAGGGTGGCGAAGGCCAGGTCCTCCAGCTCCCACTTGATGGCGTGGATCCCCAGCCGGTGGGCGATCGGGCCGTAGATGTCCAGCGTCTCCTTGGCCTTCTCGATCTGCTTCTGCTTGGGCAGCGGGCCCAGAGTGCGCATGTTGTGCAGGCGGTCGGCCAGCTTGATGAGGATGACCCGGATGTCCGAGGCCATCGCGACCATCATCTTGCGGTAGTTCTCGGCCTGCGCCTCGTCGCGGCTCTGGAACGTGATGCCGGTGAGCTTGGTGACGCCGTCTACCAGGCCCGAGACCTCGTCGCCGAAGGCCACCTGGACCTCGTCGAGCGACGCCGACGTGTCCTCGACCGTGTCGTGCAGCAGCGCGGCGCACAGCGTCTCGGTGTCGAGGCGCATGCCCGCGCAGATCTTCGCCACGCCGACGGGGTGGGTGATGAACTCCTCGCCCGACTTGCGGCGCTGATCGGCGTGGTGCTCACAGGCGAAGACGAACGCGCGCTCGACGGCGTCGCGGTCGATCTCGACGGCGCTGTCCTCGACGTGCTCGGAGACGATGGCGAAGAGGTCGCCGAGCAGGCGCGCCTCGGTCTCGGTCAGGTCCTTGCGCTTCGCGGGCGTCGCGGGACCGGTCGCAGTCCCGACGGGGCGCCGGACCGTGATGCGGGGGGTGCGGTCGCCGTTGGTCGCGCGCGCCTTCGACGGCGCGGGCCTGCTCGGAGCCACCTCGGTGGGGACCGCGTCGATCGGCGTCTCCTCGCGCGTGCCGGCGGTCACGGTCGCGGCGGCGGAGACCGCTGCCGTCTCGCGCTTCTTCGCGGCGGGGCGGGTGGGACGGGTCGAGCGCCGCGGCCCG